>JAJFVH010000069.1 GCA_021371875.1 Bacteroidales bacterium | reverse complement strand
CGTAGGCATATAATATCGGTAGAAAGACATTTTCACACACATATAGCACCCCGTACGGGGTGCAACAAACGAGGGTGGGCGAATAATTCTACCGATATTAAATCCCTAACGGGATTGTAGGTCGGAATACGGATAATCATTATTTTTATAAGACAATACTAATCCGGTTCCCCTTTATTGGTCAGGGGTTTATATGACTATATTCACAATTTTTCCGGGAACCACAATCACCTTTTTAGGCGCTTTTCCATCCAGCTGTTTGATCGTTTGATCGTTTGTCAAAGCCGTTTTTTCTACATCTTCCTTGCTCATATCGGCAGGAAGCTCTAACATGAAACGAACTTTTCCATTAAATGAAATGGGATATTTCACGGCTGACTCTTTCAGGTATTCCTCATTGCAGATAGGAAAAACCGCATCGCAAACCGTTGTTTCATTTCCAAGTGCATGATACAGTTCTTCGGCTACATGCGGCGCAAAAGGTGCAAGCAAAATAACCAAAGGTTCGAGGATGGTTTTTTTGCTGCATTTCAATGTGAACAATTCGTTGATACAAATCATAAAAGCCGAAACGGAGGTGTTGTACGAAAAGTTTTCAATATCGAACGTGATTTTTTTTATCGTTTTGTGTAAAGCTTTCAGCTCTTCGGCGGTCGGCTCATCATTGGTTACAACGAAAATTCCATCTTTATAAAACAAACTCCACAAGCGTTTCAGGAAGCGGTGGACGCCATCAATGCCGTTGGTATCCCAAGGTTTCGATTGTTCGAGCGGCCCAAGAAACATTTCGTAAAGCCTCAGTGTATCGGCGCCATATTTTTCCACAATATCATCGGGATTCACCACATTGTACATCGATTTCGACATTTTTTCGACTGCCCAACCACAATGGTATTTTCCCTCTTCGAGAATAAATTCGGCCGTTTTGTATTCAGGATTCCAGTTCTTAAATTTTTCAATATCGAGAATGTCGTTCGAAACAATATTGACATCCACGTGAATCGGCGTCGTTTCGTATTGATTTTTCAGATTCAGCGAAACAAAAGTATTCGTGTCTTTTATTCTGTAAACAAAATTGCTTCGTCCCTGAATCATTCCCTGGTTAATCAGTTTTTTAAATGGTTCATCTTCGCAAACCAACCCTAAATCGAAAAGGAATTTATTCCAGAAACGGCTGTAAATCAGGTGACCGGTGGCATGTTCGGTTCCTCCGATATACAAATCCACATTGCGCCAGTATTCGTTTGCTTCTTTGCTCACCAAGGCTTTGTCGTTTTTCGGATCCATGTAACGCAGGTAATATGCCGACGAACCGGCAAAACCGGGCATAGTATTCAATTCGAGCGGATACCCCTCCCCAACCCTCCCCGAAGGGGAGGGAGACTGCAAACCATCAACGTTTTGCGAGTTTGAATCAGAGTTCTCGCCCCCTCCTTTGGAGGGGGATGGGGGGAGGTATTCCCAATTTTTGGCACGTCCCAGCGGTGGTTCGCCTTTTTCGGTCGGGAGGAATTTATCCACTTCGGGCAATTCGAGTGGCAAGCGGCTTTCGTCGAGCATGTAAGGCATCCCGTTCTTGTAGTAAACGGGGAATGGCTCGCCCCAATAGCGTTGGCGACTGAAAATGGCATCACGCAAACGATAATTTACTTTCACACGTCCGATTCCTTTTTCGGAAATATATTCTTTAGCTTTCGCAATAGCCTCTTTCACAGTCATTCCGTTCAGAAAACCTGAATTCATCATGATGCCTTCTTTGGCATCAAAACTTTCTTCGCTCACGTCGCAACCTTCGATAAGCGGAATGATTGGCAGGTTAAAATGCCGGGCAAAAGCATAGTCGCGGCTGTCGTGCGCCGGAACAGCCATAATGGCGCCGGTTCCGTAACCTGCCAACACATAATCCGAAATCCAGACAGGAATTTCAGTCCCGCTTACCGGATTGATGGCATACGAACCGGAAAAAACGCCTGTAACCCGTCGGTCGGCAATGCGTTCGCGTTCGGTGCGTCTTTTTGTGGCTGCAATATAATTTTCAACTTCGGCAGCTTGCCCGGAAGTTGTGCAAACTTTTACCAATTCGCTTTCGGGTGCAAGTACCATGAAAGTTACGCCGTAAATGGTATCGGCGCGGGTGGTGAAAACCGTAAGCACCTCTCCCTGAGCTTCTCCAGAGGAGATGGAAAATCTCATTTCCGCACCTTCGCTGCGTCCAATCCAGTTTTTTTGGGTTTCTTTCAGCGACTCGGTCCAGTCGATTTTGTCGAGTCCATCGAGTAAACGCTGTGCATAAGCCGAAACACGCAAACTCCACTGTCGCATAACGCGTTGTTCCACCGGATGACCGCCGCGAACGGAAACGCCTTCACTAACTTCGTCGTTGGCCAAAACGGTTCCCAACGCCGGGCACCAATTTACTTTCATATCTGCCAGATAGGCAATTCTATAATTGAGTAAAGTTTCCTGTTGCTCTTTTTCGGTTTTTGCTTTCCATTCTTCGGCAGTGAAAGTCATCTCTTCGGTACACGCAGCCTGGATTTCTTCTGTCCCTGAAACCTCAAACATTTTTACAAGTGCCGTAACCGGTTGGGCTTTCTGAAGTTGTGTATCGAAAAAATGGTTAAACATTTGGATAAATGCCCATTGGGTCCACTGGTAATAATCGGGGTCGCAGGTTCGGATTTCGCGACTCCAATCGTAACAGAAACCTATTTTATCCAATTGTTCGCGATAGCGGTCGATATTTTTTTTGGTGGTAACAGCCGGATGTTGACCCGTTTGGATGGCATATTGTTCTGCCGGCAAACCATAAGCATCGTAACCCATCGGGTGGAGTACATTGAAACCCTGCAAGCGTTTGTAGCGGCTGAAAATATCGGAAGCAATATAGCCAAGTGGATGTCCCACATGCAATCCGGCTCCCGAAGGATAGGGAAACATATCCAAAACGTAAAATTTGGGTTTTTCGGGATTTGCATCAACTTTGTAAGTTTCTTTTTCTTTCCAATAAGCTTGCCACTTCTGCTCTATTTCTTTAAAATTGTACTCCATTTTATACGATTAATATTTGATAATCAGTAGTTTGTAATCTTTAATGTTATGATTTTTATAACGTGCAAAGTTAAACATTTTATCCAATAATCTGTCGGGAAAAGGCTAAAATTCATAGTAAGAGTTTTTTAATGAGTTGTAAATTAGACTTTATGAAAAAAATGATTATTTTTGCATGTCAAATATTTAAAAAACACACCCAGGATGTCGAATTTAGAATCAACAAATTTATTTAAAGTTCCCGAACCCACTTTAAGGCGTTTACCATGGTATTTGGCTTATGCTCAGCTGGTTTTAAAGGAAGGCGAATCGTTTTTATCTTCTACTCAGATTGCGAAAAATATTGCCGTAGATGCATCGATGGTTGCCAAGGATTTATCTTACGTGCAAATTTCGGGTCGCACGCGTGTTGGCTATGATGTCAAAGAATTGGTAGACGTACTCGAAAATTTTTTAGGTTTCACTAATTCGCACAACGCGTTTTTGTTTGGTGTGGGTAGTCTTGGAGGAGCGTTAATGCACGACAACGGATTGAATCAGTTCGGTTTGGAAATCGTTGCGGGTTTTGATGTAAAATATGAATTGTCAGGCACAAGCATCAATCGCATTCCAATTCATCATACCGACCGGTTCGTTGAACTGCAAAAACAGACGGGAGTCAATATTGGTATTTTAACCGTACCGGTGGATAAAGCCCAGGCGGTTTCAGAAATAATGATAGCCGGAGGCATTCAGGCTATTTGGAATTTTACCCCTTATCGAATACGCGTTCCCGAAAAAATAGTGGTGCAAAACACATCAATATACGCGCATTTGGCAGTAATGTTTAACAGATTAAATGCCATTAAAGAATGTGAGAACTGTCAAAAGAAAACTAATAATAACTCAAAATGAAAATATTAGCCATAGGACAAAATTACGTTGAACACAATAAAGAACTTAATTCAAAAAATCCTGCCGAACCCGTTGTTTTTATGAAGCCTGATACGGCATTGTTAAAAAACAATAAACCGTTTTATATTCCCGATTTTACCGATGAGCTGCATTACGAAACCGAATTAATAATAAAAATAAATCGGTTAGGGAAGAATATTGCTTCCAAATATGCACACAGATATTATACCGAAATAGGATTGGGTGTCGATTTTACAGCCCGTGATTTACAACGCCGGCTAAAAGTTGAAGGAAAACCCTGGGAAATATCAAAAGCTTTCGACAATTCTGCAGTCATAGGTGACTTTCTACCCGTTGAGCAATTGGGGAACGTGCAAGATATTCGTTTTCGTCTCGATTTGAATGGAAATACAGTCCAACAGGGTCATTCTGCCGATATGATTTTTTCGGTTGATGAACTTATTGCCTATGTAAGTCGTTTCTTTACTTTGAAAATAGGTGATATTATTTTCACCGGAACGCCTGCCGGAGTTGGAAAAGTTGCTGTTGGCGACAAGCTTGAAGGGTACATTTTCGATACTAAGATGTTCGATTTTAAAATTAAGTGATACCGTTTTTAATTTCATTATCAAAACAATAAAACGAATCAAAAATCGTTTTTCTGGTATTATTTATCTACGTTTTCTGATTTCTATGAAATGTAAATTTGCTCTATTATATTTATTCATTGTTGCAACTTTCAGCGTATATGCCCAGCCAATCGAAAGCTCGACGGCATATAACCTTAACTGGCAAGGTGGTCAGAAATGGTATGCAAATACGTTCAGTAAAAGTGTAATTGCTTTTGAAGGAGCGGTTTATCCTAATGAGAATCAGCTACCCTATTTTAATCAACGATTTCCCGCAGAGCCATCATTTTCATATATTGTTTCAATAGAGAATCCTGTGTATGTGAATTTATCTGCTGATGAATCCCTCCTCTTACCTGGCAATGCAGATCTGAATGAAAATCCCCAAATCGAAACACAAATCTTAAAGGAACGCGGCAATAGTTTGCTCGATATCACGGTGTTCCCTTTTGTTAAACGTTCGGGTCAGATATTGAAATTAAAATCATTTGTTTTAAAAACCGAAAAAAGTAATACACCTCAGAAAATGCAGGCTGCCACCCGCCATACTTATGCTGCTAATTCTGTTTTGGCTAACGGTAAATTTGTGAAGATAAAAATTGTCAACTCAGGGGTTTATAAGTTAACTTTTGAGGATTTGAATTCAATGGGTATATCGCCTGCCAGTGTTCGGATATTTGGTTATGGCGGAGCTGTGCTCGAACAAAGTTTCTTAATTGCCAAAACCGATGATTTGCCTGAATTGTCCATATACATGGAGAAAGGTTCGGATGGCGTTTTTAATGCCGGCGACTATATTTTGTTTTACGCGCAAGGGGTGAACAAATGGAGCTATGATAAGTCAAAAGGCATGTTTACCCATGTAATTAATCCATATTCGAGCTATGGTTATTATTTCGTAACTTCAGATGCAGGAACGGGAAGAAAGATTGAAACAAAAACTACAACTTTACCCGATAATCCAACTGTTCTGCCCGTGGATGAATTTATCGATTATAATGTGTACGAAAAAGAATCAGTAAGCCTGTGCCTGTCGGGTAAAGAATTTTATGGGGATATTTTCAACGAAAGAACCAATGTGGATATCAGCTTCAATTTTCCCAATCCGGTTCTAACAAATTCAACAAAAGTACGAATGGATGTTGCTGCAAGCTCTTCAGTATCATCTGCCTTCGAGTTAAATCTGGCAGGTGGTCAGACCAAAACCTTACGGCTTGGCGGAATTTCGGACACTGACGAATATACAAAAGGAATAGGAGCTACCGGAACATATACTTTTCTTCCTGAAAAAGAAGTTTTTACCTTTAATTTAAAATACATAAAACCAACATCTATATCGACCGGATATTTAAATTATCTGGAGATAAATACACGCAGGTATCTCAAAATGAGTGGATCTGTTATGCAGTTCCAGAATGTCGACTACCTGGGAATGAATGGATTTAACCAATACAGGTTAAGCGATGCCGACGCAAAGGTGCAAATATGGGACATCACCGATCCACAAAACACTTATCAAATGCCAACTCAAATGGTCAATGGCAGGCTGACTTTTACGGATTCAAACAATGAAGTGAAAAATTATTTGGCAATAGACCCCACAGCTTCCGGTGTATTTTCGAAACCGGAAATAGTAGGCGTTGTCTCAAACCAAAATTTACACGCATTGCCGCCAGTAGATATGGTGATTTTAACTCACCCGAACTTTCTTTCGCAAGCCGAAACGCTTGCCCAGGCACACCGTGAAATAGACCAACTGACTGTAGCTGTGGTAACCACCGAACAGGTTTACAACGAGTTTTCGTCAGGGGCTCCGGACGCAACTGCTTATCGGTGGATAATGAAGATGTTGTACGACAGAGCCTTAGCATCAGGAAATATTTCTGACATGCCTAAATATCTGTTGCTTTTCGGCAGAGGGACTTTTGACAACAGAAGATTATGGCCTGCTATGTCGGGAGAAAATCTGATATTAACTTATCAGGATGAAAATTCACTCGTTCAGACTCTTTCGTATGTAACAGATGATTATTTTGGGTTTTTGGATGACAACGAAGGCACCCAGATACCGGGTCATCTGCTTGATATCGGAGTGGGGCGTTTCCCCGTTTCTACCAAAGAAGAAGCGACAACTGTTGTTGAAAAGACTATAAATTACATGAAAAATACCAAAAAAGGTATTTGGAAAAATCAACTTTGTTTTCTTGCTGACGATGGCGATGCTGCCCTGCACATGCGCGATGCCGACAATATAACAACTATTTTAGGCAGAAATTATCCTGCTTATCAAATTAATAAAATTTACCTTGACTCTTATTTGCAGGAAGTAAGCGCCAGTGGCGAAACTTATCCGTTAGCCAGGACGCAATTTCACGATTTGTTGAGAAACGGGCTGTTTCTACTCGATTACACCGGACATGCCGGAGCAGCGGGATGGACCGATGAATTAATCCTCACAGTGAATGATGTGAAATCGCTTACAAACCAACAGTTACCTTTATGGGTGGGTGCAACCTGCAATTTTTTACAGTTCGATGTGAAAGCTGTTTCGGCGGGTGAGCAGGTTGTGTTAAACCCGTATGGAGGAGGAATAGGAATCTTCTCGGCAGCCCGTCCCGTTTATGCATCTGAAAATTACACGATTAACAGATTATTTTGCGATTATTTATTTAAAAAGAATAATGGTAAGCACAACCGAATTGGCGATGCTATTGTTTCTGCTAAAAATAATATCGGGTACGAAATTAATAAATTATGTTACGTTTACATGGGCGATCCGGCTTTAAAAATGAATTATCCCACAACTTATAATGTGAAAACGATGGCCATAAACGACAATGTGGAAGGAAACGATACACTACGGGCTATGTCTGTCGTCAATATAAAAGGAATAATTGCCGACGAGGCAGGTAACAAAGTTGAGAACTTCAATGGAGAGTTAAGTATTGTTATTTACGATAAAATTCAAACAATCAAAGCATTAGATAACCATAAAGATTTCTTTAATCCTGAAAAACCGGAAGAATGGGATAGCAAAAAGTTTAAATTTAACTACCGCCCCAATATTTTATTTTCGGGAAAAGCAGTAGTAACTAACGGGGAATATAGTTTCACCTTTATGCTCCCTAAAGATATAAAATACAACTATGGCGGAGGCAGGATAAATTACTATGCTTATGACGGTTCAACCGATGCCGAAGCGCAGGGATATTTTGAAAGCTTTGTTGTCGGGGGAACAAATCCGGACATTGTGAACGAAACCGATGGGCCGGAAATGAATTTGTATCTGAATTCCGAAAACTTTGTATCAGGTGATCAGGTGAACGAATCTCCCCTATTCATTGCCAACATAAATGATATCAATGGAATCAACCGGGTTGGGAGTGGAATTGGACACGATTTATTGCTGACTATCGATAACGACCCGAGCCAATCCATTGTTTTGAACGATTATTTTCAGTCCGCGGCAAATAGCTATACAAATGGCGTAGTGAAATATAAATTATCAGACCTCGAAAACGGGAAACATACACTGACTTTCAAGGCTTGGGATTTGCTGAATAATTCAAGCACACAAGCATTGGATTTTGAAGTGGTTAAAGGATTATCTCCGAATATATTTAAGGTCTACAACTATCCGAATCCCGTAAAAACAGGAACCACGATTGTGGTGGAACATGACAGACCGGAAACAATTCTGAATACCACGGTCGATATTTTTGATTTATCCGGACGGAGAATCTGGTGGTTTAATCAGTCCAATGCCGACGAAGTAAGTTGGGATATGATTGGAAATGATGGAATTAAAGTAAAACAGGGTATCTATTTATATCGGGTTAGTATTAATACAAACAACAGCGATATTGAATCAAAAACCAATAAAATGCTCATTATAGAATAATAAAATTTAAAAAATACGTTATAACAATCAGCTTATATTATAAATGTTGTAATATTGCAACCTCAAAACAATTCCGAATGAAAAAAAATCTCTTAACATTAACTGTTTTATTATCGTTCTCTTTGGGAGTTATGGCCATTGAGCCAAATCCTATTTCTACAGTTGTTCCATCCCTGTCGATTGCACCCGATGCCCGCGCAGGAGGTATGGGTGATATTGGCGCCGCAACTTCCCCGGATGTGAATTCACAGTACTGGAATCCGGCAAAGTATGTTTTCATGGAAAGCCAGGCAGGCGTTTCATTGTCATACACGCCCTGGTTGAGGTCGTTGGTTCCCGATATTGATTTGGCGTACGTCTCTGGCTATTATAAATTTTCCGATCGCCAGGCTTTGAGTGCATCTTTGCGTTATTTTTCTTTGGGCGATATCACGCTTATGGATCAATTAGGCTATCCACAAGGAACAGCACATCCGCTTGAAATGGCTGTAGATGCTGCTTATTCGCAAATGCTCTCCGAAACTTTCTCTGCATCTGTCGCCTTGCGGTTTATTTACTCCGATTTGAATAACGGTTATAATGGAGCTGGAGGAAGCGAAATGTACCCGGGTATGTCAGTAGCCGCGGATGTTGCAGGATATTACAGAAAACCTATCGATGTTTCCACAGGAGAAGGAATTTTATCTTTTGGTTTGAATATCTCCAATCTGGGCTCTAAAATATCCTACGATAAAAATGTAACCAACAGTTTTATCCCGACCAATATGCGTTTAGGCGGGTCTTTCGATTATCCGATCGACGATTTTCAACGTATTTCGTTTAGTGCGGATGTGAATAAATTGTTGGTGCCAACGCCCGACCCCGAAAAATTAAATGACAATCCGGATTATTACAACAATGTTTCGATGCTTTCGGGTTTGTTCCAATCATTTAGCGATGCGCCTGGCGGAGCCAAGGAAGAATTGCAGGAAATTATGTGGTCAGTTGGCGCCGAGTATGCCTACAACAAACAATTTTTTGTTCGTGCAGGTTATTTCAACGAAAATGAATACAAAGGAAACAGAAAATATTTTACAGCCGGCGCCGGTTTTAAATTAAATGTATTCCAATTAGATGCAGGTTATGTGATTTCGACCTCTCAATCAAATCCATTGGATCAGACTTTAAGATTCTCACTATCGTTTGATTTGTTCGGACTTAAAAACTTAGTGAGATAGTCTTTTGCTGCATCGAAATTGCAATAATAATACAAAAACAACGGTTGTATGTGTCCTGATCGGGATAATACAACCGTTGTTTTTATTTTTGTTTGAAGGAGAACGGTTGGTAAAAATAATCATTATAACAGTGGTATGAATAATATTAGAGTTGGATTTGGGTACGATGTGCACGTTTTTGCCCCAAACAGGGAATTGTGGTTGGGGGGAATTCAAATTGAGCATTTTCTTGGATTGTCAGGCCATTCTGATGCGGATGTGCTCATTCATGCTTTATGCGATGCTTTGTTGGGAGCTGCAAATTTACGTGATATCGGTTTTCATTTTCCCGATACGGCCAATGAATTTAAGAATATAGACAGTAAAATGCTGTTGAAACGAACGATGTCGTTAATCCGGGAAAAAGGGTATGAATTCGGGAACGCCGATTGTACGGTTTGTGCTGAAGCTCCCAAACTGAATCCGTACATTCCGGCTATGCAGGAATGTTTGTCCGGCGTCATGCATGTTGAGGCCGATTCGATTTCAATCAAAGCAACCACTTCGGAAAAGGTCGGATTTGTTGGCCGGAATGAGGGCATGGCTGCTTATGCAACGGTATTAATTTACAAGGGTTGATGGGGATATAGACAAAACCTATCTTTTGATTAATATATTCTATTCAAATATGTTTTGATTACACATTTTAAATATATATTTTTGTTCTGTCAAAATAATTAATCATTTAAAATTTAGAATATATGTCAGTATTAGTAGGAAAACAAGCGCCCGTGTTTAACACGAAAGCAGTAGTAAACGGTTCGGAAATCGTTGAACATTTTTCATTGAAACAGTATGAAGGAGAAAAATATGTTGTGTTCTTCTTCTATCCCGCAGACTTTACATTTGTTTGCCCGACAGAGTTAATTGCATTTCAGGAAAAAGCGGCAGAATTTGAGGCACGTAACACCGTGCTGGTAGGAGCATCCACAGATTCGGCTTTCTCTCACTGGAAATGGCTTCAAACTCCACAAAATCAGGGTGGTATCCAGGGAGTAAATTACCCCATTGTAGCCGACCATTCATTGGAAATCTCCAAAGTGTATGATGTGCTGGCAGGCGAGGAAGTTTACGACGAAGATGGGAATGTTAAATTTGAGGGAGCTCCCGAAGCATACAGAGGTTTGTTCTTAATCGACAAGTCAGGGATTGTTCGTCATCAGGTTGTGAACGATATGCCGCTCGGACGTAGTGTCGAAGAAATTATACGCGTAATCGATGCTCTTCAATTCACAGAGGAATATGGAGAAGTTTGTCCCGCCAACTGGAAAAAAGGGGATAAAGCCCTGAAAGCAACGCAAGAAGGTATTGCAAGTTATTTGTCTGAAAAATAAAAGTGTTAGTGAATTAATAGAAACCTTTCCTTTTGATTAATCGAAGAGGCTGTCTCAAAACAAAACTTGTGACAGCCTCTTTTTATTATGAATAAACCTGATCATATCGATCTAATTAGGGTTTATTGCTTATTAGATTAACGTGAGTTATTAAGTTTATTACCAGCTTAAAATCACTTTCCCGCATTCTCCTTTTTCCATAATATCAAATCCTTTCTGGAACTCGTTGATAGAGAAACGGTGAGTAATAACAGGGGTTAAATCAATTCCGGTTATAAGCATCTGCTCCATCTGATACCAGGTTTCCCACATTTCACGGCCGTAAATTCCTTTCAACGTTAATGCTTTAAAAATAATTTTATCCCATTTTACAGTAGTTGAGTTGGGTAAAATTCCCAACAGGGCAATTTTTGAACCGTTATACATATTCTCAATCATGCTTTCGAATGCGATGGGCGACCCGGACATTTCAAGACCAATGTCGAATCCGCGCATGCGTAAATCTTTCAAGGCTCCTTCTATGGTTTCACCTTTTGTCGGGTTAACGGTAAGCGTGGCTCCCATTTTTTTTGCTATTTTTAACCGGTAGTCGCTCAGGTCGCTTACCACGATATTCCGTGCTCCTGCAAAACGGCAGATGGCTGTCGCCATTGTTCCGATAAGTCCGGCTCCTGTAATCAACACATCTTCGCCGATTAACGGAAAAGACAGGGCAGTGTGGGTCGCATTTCCAAACGGATCCATTATCGAGGCCATTTCGTCGGTAATGCGATGATCGAGCCGGACTACATTTTCGGCAGGGAGCGAAAGATATTCGGCAAACGCTCCATCCCTGTTAACACCAACTCCGACAGAATTTTCGCAAACATGCAATTTCCCTCTTCTGCAGTTACGACAATGCCCACAGGCAATATGACCTTCACCGGTAACGCGATCGCCAAGCTGGATGTTTTTTACACCCCGGCCCTTTTCTACAATTTCACCTACATATTCGTGTCCAATGGTCATGGGCGTTTTAATGGTCTGTTGCGACCACTCGTCCCATTTGTAAATATGTAAATCGGTACCACAAATGGCAGTCTTTTTTATTTTAATCAACACATCGTTAATCCCTACATGTGGCACAGGAACATCTTCCATCCAAATTCCCTTTTCGGGACGAAGTTTTACTAAAGCTTTCATGTGTAAATAATTGTTTTTTTAAGGTCACATGGAACTCGTCTCGCCTTTGGCGTAGACTCGTTTCATATATTGGTTTGTAAAGTTGTAAAGTAAAAAATATAAGCTGATAATAACGGTGAATAATGTCCCAAAAGGCAAATAACAGCAAACTACCTGCGGCAGGCAGGGCTAATGTAACGAAGTCATATCATTGAATGACTCCTAACTCATGGGCAACTTTGGTAAACGCCGCAATACACTTGTCCAAATGTCCGGTTTCGTGAGCGGCTGAAATTTGAACGCGGATACGAGCTTGCCCTTTAGGTACAACAGGATAATAAAATCCGGTAACATAAATTCCCTCGTCAAGTAAACGTGCCGCCATTTCCTGCGACAGTTTTGCATCATAAAGCATGACGGCGCAAATGGCCGATCCGGTTGGCTTGATGTCGAACCCGGCTTTTTTCATGCGCTCAACGAAATAAGCAGTGTTTGTGTGCAATTTTTCCTGCAGTTCGTTGGTTTCGTCCATCATTTCAAACATTCTGATTCCGGCGGCAGCTATCAAAGGTGGAATAGAATTGGAAAACAAATACGGGCGCGAACGTTGGCGCAATAATTCGATAATTTCTTTTTTGCCGGTCGTGAAGCCGCCAATTGCTCCGCCGAAAGCTTTTCCGAGAGTACCGGTGATTATTTCAATTTTACCTTTTAAATTATAAAGTTCGGTTATGCCACGACCGGTTTTCCCCACCACACCCGCCGAATGCGATTCATCCACCATCACCATGGCATTGTATTTTTCTGCTAATTCGTATATTTTATCGAGTGGAGCAACATTTCCGTCCATCGAAAAAACGCCATCGGTTACTATCAGCCTGAAACGTTGTGACTGAGCAGCAATTAACTGGTTTTCAAGATCAGCCATATCAGCATTCGCGTACCGGAATCGTTGAGCTTTGCAAAGCCTTACACCATCAATGATTGACGCGTGGTTGAGCGCGTCGGAAATAATAGCATCTTTTTCGGTTAAAAGCGGTTCGAAAACTCCACCATTGGCATCGAAACAAGCTGCGTATAGAATGGTGTCCTCCGTCCCGAAAAAATGAGCGATACGTGCCTCAAGTTCTTTATGCATATCCTGGGTTCCACAGATAAAACGCACCGACGACATGCCATAACCGTGTGTGTCTAAAGCATTTTTAGCCGCCCTGATGAGTTCTGGATTGTTTGATAAGCCTAAATAATTGTTGGCACAGAAGTTCAAAACTTCCTTGCCATCGGCTATCCGGATCATTGCACCCTGAGGTGAAATAATAATGCGCTCATTTTTAAATAAGCCTGCTTCGCGGATATGGGTCAACTCGCTTTCGAGATGCGATTTAAAATGCTGGTACATGATGTTTGTATTTATGATTTACAGTTTGTAGAGAAAAAAATATTTGAAAGAAAATCATTTTGTCATATTGAATGGACAAAAGTAACTATTTTCTTAGATATGTTTTTTAATTACAGGCAATATTTCAATGCGTTTCGTTACAATTCTCTATAATGTAAAAAAGCTATCTTCCAATTTCAGGAAGATAGCTTAATACGAACAAAAAGATCAGCATCTTAAACTTTTAGCTTATCATATTTTGATGAGTAAGTGAATTTGTAAACAAAGGGATAAATACGGCATGCAACACAGAGTCCAAAGGCCGCTTCGAGCAAGGCACACAACCCAAAAATCAAGGTAAATAAGAAGGATACGGTAGAGAAGCCAAGCAAACTAAACAACACAATCCCTAAGTTGAATATAACACCTATGCGTGCTGCAAATATTTTGGGTCCGGCGTTGATAGGTTTCTTTTTTACTTTGAAACTTTCAAGAACATACTTTGAGAAAATGGCAAAAGGACTGAATTTTGAAAGTTCGGCTCCCCGCAAAAAGAAGTCAATAAACAGGAATAAAACGAGTATAATATTGTTGGTTAGTACGTAGGCAGCTAAAAACAAAACAGTCAAAACGGCATTCAGCCGTGCAACATTTTCGTCGATCTTACTGTTTGAAATCGGACAAATAGCGTTTGGATTCATATCTCTTATAATTTTAAATTATCTTGATGCAAAGATATATTGAACATGAATACCTGGAAATACCATTCAATCAGTATTTTTCATACCATAAACGAGGTATGGTCACTGGTTTTTTATTGTTAAAACCCGGTTAGGCTTTTGTTTAGCTTTTTTATTACATTCTTGTTGAATAGTTTATAGCCTTTTGTTTGAAAATCGTAATAAAAAATGTACTTTTGCGGTTCAAACAGAGAATTATGGAAAACGAAGGAATGGTGCTTCGCACCGAGAACCTGTATAAGAAATACGGGAAAAGAACCGTTGTAAACGATGTGTCCATCAATGTGAAACAAGGTGAGATTGTCGGATTGCTCGGTCCAAACGGAGCAGGTAAAACTACTACATTTTATATGACTACGGGCTTGGTAACACCGAACTCGGGAAGAATCTTCCTGAACGACGTGGAAATTACCAAATATCCTGTATATAAACGCGCTCAGAGCGGCATAGGTTATCTGGCGCAGGAAGCTTCGGTTTTTCGTAAAATGACCGTGGAAGACAATTTAAAGTCTGTGCTCGAAATGACCAAATTTAGCCGTGCATATCAGAAAGAAAAACTTGAAACGCTGATTTCGGAATTTAACCTGGAGAATGTGCGCCACAACATTGGCGACCGCCTTTCGGGAGGTGAACGCCGTAGAACCGAAATTGCCCGTTGCCTGGCTATCGAACCGCGCTTTATCATGCTCGACGAACCTTTTGCCGGTGTCGATCCCATTGCTGTTCAGGATATTCAGGATATTGTCTGGAAACTGAAAGATAAAAATATCGGAATCCTGATTACTGACCACAATGTGGACGAAACGTTGACCATTACAGATCGCGCCTATCTGCTTTTCGAAGGTAAAATCCTGTTTAAAGGAACTTCGCAGGAGTTGGCTGATAACCCTGTGGTTCGTGAAAAATATCTTGGACGAGACTTTAAGTTGAAGGAAAAAACGAGAATTTAATCGATCAAACAAAAAATGGAATGCAGAGAACTAATTGTTGATGAGGATATACGTTTGAAAGAGATTGGATTGGAAGATGTGGAAGCTATTTTCAGTACAATTGATAACGAACGTAGTTATCTGGGAGAATGGTTGCCATTTGTTGACCTGACAAATGATATTGGTTCTACACGAAGATTTGTGGCGGATTATCTGAATTCCGATCGGATTAATATAACTTGCGCCGTTTATTATAAAGATACTTTTGCCGGTTTGGTCGGGCTTAAGGATACTGATTTGGCAAATAAAAAAACAGAAATAGGTTATTGGTTGTCCGAAACTTTTCAACATAAAGGTATAATTACCCGTTCGTGTAAAAAGTTGATTGATTATGCCTTTGAAATACTCGGAGTGAATCGCGTTCAACTTAAGGCCGCAACGGAAAATACTAAAAGCGGGAAAGTTGCCGAAAGGCTTGGTTTCGGTTTTGAAGGCATTGAGCGTGATGGCGAGCTTCATAACCGGGGATTTGTCGATTTAAAAATTTTTGCCCTACTGAAAAAAGATTTTATTTCAGCTAATTAACCTATTAACCAGCCAACCCTGAAAACAACACTCACTATATTAGGCTGCGGATCGGCACTTCCGACCAAGAGTAATTTTCCCACTTCACAAATTCTTGAAATGCGTGAGAAGCAATTCATGATCGATTGCGGCGAGGGAACCCAAATCCGTATGCGGCAAATGAATGTTAAAACAAATCGGTTAGGGCATATTTTCATTTCACATTTGCATGGCGATCATGTTTTTGGCCTTATCGGTTTAATATCGAGTTTTGGCATGCTTAATCGCACTGCCGATTTGCATATTCATGCTGCTCCTGAACTCGAAAAAATCATGGAACCCCAATTGTATTTTTTTTGCGAAGGATTGCCTTTTAAGGTTATTTTTCATGCTCTCAATCCCAAAGTTCACGAATTGGTTTACGAAGATCGTACGGTTCAGGTTTATTCAATCCCATTGAAACACAGGGTGCCAAGTTGCGGGTTTTTATTTGAGGAAAAACCGCGTGACCGTCATATCATCCGTGAAATGATTGATTTTTATAAAATTCCAATATGGAGAATCCCCAAAATAAAACAAGGTGATAATTTTGAAACCGAAGAGGGTGAAGTTGTTCCGAACGAAAAACTGACTACGGCTCCCGAAAAACCCAAGCGTTTTGCTTATTGTTCGGACACGGCTTATTATGAAAAAATCATTCCCCTGATCGAAGGCGTTGATTGCCTCTACCATGAAGCCACATTCATGGATGATGAACTTGTCCGGGCTAAAAACACACAACATTCCACTGCCGGACAAGCCGCCACTATTGCCCTGAAAGCCAACGTGGGAAAACTGATTATCGGACATTATTCAGCACGATATACCAACAAAAGCGGATTGCTGAATGAAGCAAAAGCTGTCTTCGAAAACACCGTTTTAGGCGAGGATATGACTATTTATGATATTTAAGGAAACCTGAAAAAACCAGGTTCTTCAGGTTTTTTACTTTTATTACATTAACTTGAAGTTTACCGGTAATGTGTATTTTACCCTAACCGCTTTTCCGTTCAGTTTTCCAGGCTTCCAGTTAGGCATCGATTTTATGACACGAACAGCCTCATTATCTAAGCTCTTGTCGGCACTTCGCACTACTTGCACATCTCCAATCGAGCCATCTTTATTTACCACAAACTGACAGATTACCCGCCCTTGAATACCTATCTCCTGAGCCATTACAGGATATTTCAGGTTTTTTGCAAGATATGTCGTTACGTCTCCTTTAAATTCGGGCATTTCTTCGACGTAAATATGTATTTCATCTACAACTTCGGGCGGAATATCGTATTTTATGTCTTCCGGTTTAGAAACTCCTTCGGTTGGCAAGTCTTCGGGTTTTATAAACGAATTGTCAGTCGTTACGGGTTTTTCCACAATTTTAAACTCATCAACCGGTTTTGGAGGCGGCGGCGGCGGTGGCGGTTGAACATTTGTAGGAGGTATAACATAGTCATCTGCGAAATCGGGAATCGGCATGTTTTCTGCCCAGTTGTGAATGTCTTTTTTCGACCATTCAAAAACAATAAAAACCAACGAGAGTACCATTACAAAACCCATCATTACATAAAGGCTTTTCTTGGTCTCAAGATTTGCCTGAGGTGATTTTTTAACAACCATAATACTCTAATTTATAAGGTTATACAATACGGTTTAAATCACAGAAAATATATATTCTAAGTAAATCTCTCTTATATATTTATTAACGTAAATTGTTAGTGATTTATTGTCAAATGGCTAAAAATATCACAAAAATTTAAAGATTTCTATACTTGGTTGAAATTCAGGATTTAAAAGTAATATTGAATATATGTAAGTCTATATTTGAAATAATTTTTAGCCATTCTGCCATTATTTAGTTTTCGTATTGGTTTCATTTGTTTATGTAAAATTATATCGATATACAATTTTTGTCACGGACTAAACCGATTTTTATAATTTCGTACTTATCAGGTGGCAAATTTTTTCGAGGAATAATACATCTGTTTCGTTCAACACATCATATTGTTCACTGTCGACATCCAATACACCTGCAACTTTTCCCGCTTTGTCGAGAATGGGAACCACAATTTCGGAAACCGACAAGTTGCTGCAAGCTATGTGTCCGGGGAATTTTTCAACATCGGGAACCAGTTGACTTTTTGCTTCTTTCCAGGCAGTGCCGCAAACTCCTCTGCCGAATTGAATCCGCGTACAGGCTACCGGACCATGAAAAGGACCCAGCACAAGTTCGCCGTCCTTCACTATGTAAAATCCAACCCACCACCAACCGAAAGTTTGATGCAACGCCGCCGATAAATTGGCAAGGTTCGCTGTTAAATCGTCCTCAAATTCGATAAGCGATGCGATTTGAGGCAGCAGTTCCTCGTATTTTCCTGTTTTTGACAACCCGTTTGAAATATATAGTTCTTCCGCCATGTTTTTGTGTTTTTGTTGAAATACAAAGTTATATTTTTGTTTAGTTTATTTTGAGTAAATTCCTTTATAAGACAAGGTTTGTGGCGTATTTAACATTTTTTTATCGAAAAACAATAAAAAAATTTTGTTAGTTGGAAAAATATACTTTTCTTTGTTGTTTGGAATTTGTCATACAGTCAACCGACTGGCAGGCATTAATCATTTAACAAACAAAATTATTAGAAAATGAAAACCGGAATTATTAAATCAGTTATTTTAAGTTTACTGTTCATTGGTTCAGTCAGCTTAATGGCTCAACAAGCACCTGAAGTGCCGATTGATCCCAAAATTCGCTACGGAAAATTAGACAATGGTTTGACTTACTACATTCGTGCCAACAAACTACCCAAAGAACGGGCTGAGTTTTTTATAGCCCAAAATGTAGGCGCCATACTTGAAAATGACGACCAGAACGGTTTGGCTCACTTCCTCGAACACATGTGTTTTAATGGAACAAAAAATTACCCCGGTAAAGGTGTGATTAATTATTTCGAGAAAATAGGGGTTAAATTCGGTTCAAATATCAATGCCTATACATCGCTCGACGAAACTGTTTATAATTTATCGGATATACCTACTACCCGCGAAACTATCATCGACAGCGCATTATTGGTTTTACACGATTGGTCGGGTTTTGTTTCATTGTTGGATGACGAAATCGATGCCGAACGTGGAGTGATTCGCGAAGAATGGCGCCAGGGTGCAGGCGCTGAAAGACGTATGTGGAAAGAATCGAACATACTGAAATATCCGGGTTCGCAATATGCCAAACGCGACGTAATCGGCGATACCGCCGTAATCAATAATTTCTCGTATAAAACACTTCGCGATTATTATCAGAAGTGGTATCGTCCTGATCAACAGGCAATACTTGTAGTTGGAGATGTCGATGTCGACAAAGTGGAAGCTAAAATTAAAGCAATGTTTGCCGATATACCCAAAAAAGAAAATGCAGGTGAACGTCCTGTTTATCCGATTTTTGATAACGAAGAACCAATTGTTGCGTTGGTGAAGGACAAAGAAGCACGCATGACGCGTATCGAGCTGGAATATAAACAGGATAAATTACCTGTTGAAGTTAAAAAGTCGATGAGCGGGTATGTAGTGAATGTTGCTAATAATTTGATTTCAACAATGTTGGGGAACCGTTTCGATGAAATAACCCAAGAAGCTAATGCGCCTTTTGTAGGAGGATATGCTTTTTACGGAGAACTCGTTAAATCGAAAGATGCCTTTCAGATGTTGGTAGTGCCTAACGAAGGACGTGAAATGGAAGGATTGAAAGCAATTCTGCTCGAAGCCGAAAAAGTTAAACGTTTCGGGTTTACCAATTCCGAACTTGAACGTGCTAAAACAGACTTGTTAAAAAGAACTGAAAAAGTATACAATGATCGGGAAAATCAGAAAAACAGTGATTTAATCCGCGAATATGTACGTAACTTTTTGAGCGATGAATTGATTCCCGGCATTGAATGGGAATACCAAACCATGCAAATGATCTTGCCTAATCTTTCGGCCGACATGGTAAATCAAGTTGCAAAATCGTATGTAACCGACAAGAATCTGATTGTATCCATCATGGCGCCTGACAAAGAAGCCGTAAAAATTCCTTCCGAAGCCGAAATTAAAACTGCTATCGAAGAATCTAAAAAAGCCGAGCTTACTGCCAAAGCTGAGGAAGATATGAATAAACCGCTTATCAAAATAATTCCAAAAGCGGGTAAAGTAAACAAAGTCGCTAAAAATGAAAAACTCGGAACCACCGAATGGACATTGAGCAATGGAGTGAAAGTTGTGTTTAAACCCACCAAATTTAAACAGGACGAAATTCTGTTGTCGGCATTTAGCCATGGTGGTATTTCGAAGGTGGCAAACGTTGATGATCTTGCTTCCGCTACCTTAGCCACAAGCATTGTTGGAAACAACGGATTAGGTGAATATACTCAGATTGAATTAAATAAATTGCTGACCGGAAAAATTGCCCATGTTACGCCTTTTATTAACGCGTACGAAGAAGGTTTCGACGGAAGTTCATCGGTGAATGATTTTGAAACTATGTTGCAATTGATTTACCTGAATTTCACCGCTCCACGCAAAGACGACAATTCGTACACAGCATTAATGAATATGTATCGTGCCAGCTTAGCCAACAGCGCAAGCGACCCACGTAAAGCATTTTCCGATTCGGTTGGAACAATGATAACCAACCGGAATGCCCGTACCGTTATTTTGAATATTGAAACTTTAGATAAAATAAATCAGGACAAAGCGCTGGCTATTTTCAAAGAACGTTTTGCTGTTCCTGCTGATTTCACATTCGTATTTACCGGAAATGTTGACCCGAACAATGCTGCCACGAAACAAGCGGTTTGCACTTATCTGGGCGGTATAAAATCGAAAAAAGGAGTTGAAAAATTCACCGACAACAATATCCGCAAGCCAAAAGGTGAAGTGAAAAATTATTTCACCAAAGAAATGAAAGTGAAAAAAGCCTCGAATTTCATTTTATACAGCGCATCGTTACCTTTCAATATGACAAACAGAACAGCGCTCACAGCTATCGGAAATATTCTGAATATAAGATACCTGGAAAGTATTCGTGAAAAAGAAGGCGGTTCTTACGGTGTTGGCGTTCGCGGTTCAATGTCGAATACGCCTATCGAGGAAGCTACGTTGTTAATGCAATTCGACACAGACCCTGAAAAACAGCAGAAACTGATTGGCATTATTCATGCTGAAGTGAAAGAAATAATTGCTAACGGTCCGAGAATCGACGATTTGCAGAAAGTAAAAGAAAATATGCTGAAAAAATATACCGAAGATTTAGCCGAAAACAATTGGTGGGACAATGCTATTGTTCGGTATTATCAGGATAAAATCAACCTGGTTGATGACTATAAAGCCTCTGTTGAAGCGCTTACTCCTGAGTTAATTCAATCTACTTTGAAACAAATAACCGATCAGGGCAATGTGTTTGAAGTAGTGATGAAACCTGCGGAATAAGACATAAATTTAATTGATACAGCCGTGACCAATAAATTATGGTCACGGCTGTATTTTTTTTATAAACACCTGTTTGGTTGGTGAGTCAGGATAACGAGACTTACGATTTACAGGCAAATGCTAAGGCAAGAATTAAAATCTCACCGGCTAAAAATCATGGAACGAGAGTCTAAGCTTTCTTTACATGAACCGCATTAATGCCTCTTCGACCCTGTTCCAGCTCAAAGGAAACAGTATCGCCTTCTTTTATGCTATCGAGCAAACCGTTAACATGGACAAAATATTTTTCCTGGGTGCCGGTTTCTTTTATAAATCCAAATCCTTTCGAATCATCATAAAAGTCGACACGTCCGTTTCGGACGGCAGGAACTTCCTGCTCTTCTCTTCTCGAAACACCTATTTCAATCGTAGATGCATCAATTTTTTTCTTCTTTGCGGGATCCGGTGGCGTGTTGGTGAGGTTTCCATTTTCATCGACATAGGCAATCATGTTCTCGAAACCTCCACTCGAAGGATTTAGTTTACGTTCTTCCTTCCTTTGTTGTTTTTCTTTGTTTCTTTTTAAACGTTTTTTCTCGTTTTCCTGTTTGATAAAAGAGTTTTGAGATTTTGCCATTAAATTTTATATAATTTTAAAAATGATGTCGGTATCGTTCGATGAGAACAAGGAAATCGTAGTTATATGCTGAGGAATGAGAACAGTTTCTATAAAACCGATTCGATGTGAATTGAATGATTGCTCAACTTTTTGACCTGTTTTTATGTCTTTGTGCAAAGATACAAAAAATAATTGAAAGTGTTAGCGATTGATTTTTAATGAATTAAAATTTAGCATAAAAAAGTAGTTTTAAGCTGTAAAAACAGTAGATTTTTAAAGGTACTACCTACTCCCAATTATTTTTTCCACGGCATCCTTTAGTTGCTTCATTGCCTGTTCCAAAACTTTTCTCGCACAGGCCACGTTCAACCTCAAATGATATTCACCCCCCGGGCCGAAAATAGTTCCTTTGTTCAGACCCAAGCCGGCCTGCAGCGAAAAGAATTTATGCAATTCATCGGTTTCCAACCCTAAATCTTTACAATTGAGCCATACCAAAAATGAAGCTTCCGGAATCATAGGTTTTACTTGCGGAATATTTTTTTCAAGATAATCTTTCACAAAATCAATATTTCCCTTCACATAATTGAGCATTTGCACGCGCCAGTCTTCACCATTTTCATACGCAGCCACTGCCCCGATATAAGCAAATATGTTCCCTGAGTTCATTTCCGAAGCTTCCAGAAATGCAGCAAATTTATGCCGCAACTTAGCATTCGGAATAATATACCCCGAACTGATTAAGCCCGGCATATTAAATACCTTTGTTGGTGCCATAAATGTAACCGTATTATTTTCAGCCCATTCCGAAATAGTTGCCAACGGAGTATGAACCCCATTACCGGGTAAAACCATATCTGCATGAATTTCGTCGGAAATAATTGTTACCTGATGCTTTTCGCAAATGGATGCAAATTGTTCAAGCTCTTTACGCGTCCACACCCGACCTCCCGGATTGTGCGGATTGCAAAGAATAAAAAGCCTGGTTTTTGCAGTGAATTTTTGCTCCAAATCCTCGAAATCCATCACATATTTACCATTCTCTTCTTTCAATTGATTGTAAACCAATGCCCTTTGATTGTTTTGTACCACGTTGAAAAACGGGTAATAAACCGGAGGTTGTACAATAATCTCATCTCCTTCTTCCGTCAGGCTTTGCACTGCAAAAGCAAGT
The DNA here is from genome assembly GCA_021371875.1 of Bacteroidales bacterium. GTDB lineage: Bacteria > Bacteroidota > Bacteroidia > Bacteroidales > Paludibacteraceae > Paludibacter. The sequence continues at coordinate 22,661 of JAJFVH010000069.1, read as the reverse complement.
CCGGGAACTATGCCCGGCAGAAATCCGATCCATTCACGTTTCACCTCCCAATTATGATGATCCGTTATCCATTTTTGCATCAATGGATAAAAATTCCCCGGAGGCATGGTATAACCCAAAATAGGGTGTTCCAACCGCCGGCGAATGGCGTTTAAAATAAAATCCGGCGTACGGAAATCCATATCGGCTACCCACAAAGGCAACACCTCTTCAGTGCCGAAAAGTGTTTTGCAACGCTCAACCTTCACAGCATTGGTATCTTTACGATCAATTATTTCGTCGAAATTATACAACATGAATTATTTATAATTTATTGATTTACAATACAAATTAATAGACTTAAGTTTAACATTTCCAGCACTCGATGCTGTTTGAAAATATTTTTTTTAAGTTTTCTTTATGGAAATGATATTAACTCCACAATCGGCTTCCCAATGCAGGCATTGGGTATGGGAATATTTAAGATCCGTGATAAAGTCGGGGCAATATCCGTAACCTGGTATGGAGTCGTTACTATTTGTGGCTTGAGTTGCCAACCGTAAAAATAAACAGGCGAATAGGATACAATAGCATTTGATTCTCCCACGGGATTCAGTTTTTCATCAACCTCAAGCCAACCCGGGAGCAAAGTTATAATTACATCTCCCGCACTGTTTTTATGGACAGAGTTTCGCAAGCGAGCCATTTCCGATCCCGAATTTCCACCGGAACCCAACACCTGCCAGGTAGAAAAAGCGGATTGAACACCTTCGAAATCGAGCATGAAATCGCAAACTGTTTGTTGCACTTCTTTGAAATTCAGTTTTTTCTGTTCTATTTTTTGTCTGTTCAAAAAGATATTCTTCCCGTAATAACCCGTTATCCAACGTTCTTGTCCGTAAAGCGCCATTAAGTACGAATTAACCAATGCCATTGACCGATTGGCACTAAAATATCCTGCCGGTATATTGTTCTCGCCTAATTCGGTTGGTGAATGAACATCTGTCTGGTTTCCAAACATAAAAACCAATGTTTTATCCAATCCTACCTTGGCGTCGATTTGTTGCAAAAGATACTGTATTTCCTTATCGAGCCTCAAATACATATCTTCCTTTTCTGCCGACTGTAATGAAAAAAACTTTTCGTCCGGCGTGCGGACTGTAAATTGAAGCATGATCATGTCAGGCACATTATCGGCTCCCAACTGTTCCTGCTCAATGATTTTAAGACCTAAATCAACCACCAGCGAATTGGCGGCAGGGGTGTTTTTCAGAATAGTTACCGAAGAGTTTCTGGCTTTTTTTTCAGCCGGATGATACTCAAAGGCGGCAAGGTTGCTGTTTTTTGAAGCCGCCAAATAAGTCTTAATGGCATATAAAGGTTGCCAGGCACGGGTTGAAAGAGTTTTAAAACCTCCGTTCACATTCATATCATCCGCCATCCGGTTCAAACCCTCGCGGTAATAACCGGTCGTTACCCATTTCATATAAACATTATCAATCCACGCCACGCTTTTTGCTGTATGTCCGCCCAACATGACAGCTTCTTCAGGATCAATGGCAACAACATAACTATTCGCTTTATTGGGAAATGCCAGCATTAATTCATCTAAGACCGTGCTCGACAACAAGTTATGCGCCGAAACTGTTTCAGTTGTTCCTATCCCGATTTCCTGATCATCCGATATTATGGATTGTACTTTGTCGTTAATTTTATTAAAATACTTATCGCCCGCAACCCCGTGATAAAAAGGAACAGAACCGGTCATCACAGTAGCAATATCCGACGAATTTCCCGCCGAAACTATGTTGTAACTTATATTTTTCAGATTTACCCCCTGATTGGTAATCTTATTAAAACCGCCCGGATCAAAATAACCGGACAGCAAATCCAAATGTTTTTGTTGCAATCCATCAATCATGATGCCAACCACCAAACGAGGACGTTCTACCGCTGCAGGTTGAGCGCAAATACCCCCGATGAAAAAAAAGAAAGTAATGGTCAGAAAAATATCTTTAAAAAATGATTTCATTCAAAATCGTAAATTGTAATTGAATAAATTGTAAATTTAGAGTACGCCTTTAGTCGATGGCAACTCATACTGATAAATATCGCGTTTCACAGCCATTTTTATCGATTTTGCCAAGGCTTTAAAAATTCCTTCAATTTTATGGTGTTCGTTATCGCCTTCGGCTTTGATATTTAGATTCATTTTGGCAGCATCGCTAAACGATTTAAAGAAATGTAACAACATTTCGGTAGGAAAATCGCCAACATATTCGCGCTTAAACTCAGCCTGATAAACCAACCACGGGCGACCACCAAAATCCAATGCAACAGCACACAAATTATCGTCCATTGGCAAACAAAAGCCATAGCGCTCAATTCCCCGTTTGTCCCCCAACGCTTTCCGGAAAGCCTCGCCCAATGCCAAAGCCGTATCTTCAATGGTATGGTGTTCGTCAACTTCCAAATCGCCTTTCACCTGGACCGTTAAATCGCAGCCCGAGTGTTTCCCGATTTGATCCAACATGTGGTCGAAAAACTTTAACCCTGTATTTATATTGCATTTACCCGAACCATCCAAATTCAGTTCGATAAAAATATCCGTTTCTTTTGTAGTGCGCTTAATCGTCACTTGGCGTTCGCCAGCAAAAAGGAATTCTGCAACTCTGTCCCAACTCACAGTTTGCAAAGCGCAATAGTCTATCAATCCGTTTTCTGCCAGAATCTTAGCATCATCGTTCATAAAAATTGCTTTACAACCAAGATTTTTAGCCAACTTCACGTCTGTAATTCTGTCCCCAATAACGAATGAACCCGGCAAATCATATTGTTCCGAAAAATATTCCGTCAACATACCAACGCCTGGTTTACGGGTCGTTAAATTATCCTCAGGAAACGATTTGTCTACAAATATCTTATCAAATTCAACGCCTTCTCCTTTTAAAATCTGCAAAAACATTCCCTGCACGGCATCGAAGTTCGCCTGTGGATAAACATCCGTTCCCAATCCATCCTGATTGGTAACCAAAGCCCATTCAAAATCAAGTTTCTGACGGATAAAATACAAATTACGAATTACTCCGGGGAGAAACTCAATTTGTTCTACTTTATCTACCTGAAAAGTTACTGGCGGTTCCACGATGATAGTGCCATCCCTGTCAATAAAAAGAACTTTTCGTTTATTTAATTTGTTATTTTGAAAACCTGCCATGATATCTAATCGTTAAATATTAAAACCAGAAAGTTCACAAAAATAGTTCATTTTTACGTGATAAGAAAATGAAAAACAAGAGAGAACGCATAAATTAAAATTTCTTTAAAATTATAATTCGAAATAAATGGACAATAAGAATTAAGTTCGTACTTTTGCAGTCAATTCTCAACGGGGTATTATTAAACGTTATGTCTTTAGAATTCAAACATTTATTTAATCATGGAATGGTTAACATCTCTTTTTAACGAGGAAAGTATCGCCCGCATTATTTTGGTTTATGCTTTCGTGATTTCTCTGGGAGTCATGTTGGGAAAAATTAAAATATTCGGCATATCGCTCGGGGTAACTTTTGTGTTGTTCGTTGGCATCGTTGTGGGTCATTTTGGATTCACGGTCAACGATGAAGTTTTGCACTTTATCAGGGAATTCGGACTGATTTTATTTATTTTTTCCATCGGTTTACAGGTAGGTCCAGGATTTTTCTCTTCATTCAAAAAGGGAGGAATGAAACTCAACCTGCTTGCTTCTGCAATTGTATTGCTGGGTGTGGCAACAACCATTGGATTGTATTATGCCCTCAGCGGACGAATACCGATGGCTATGTTAGTAGGTATTCTTTCGGGTGCGGTAACCAACACTCCCGGCTTGGGCGCCGCCCAGGAAGCCTTGCGCCAGCTGCACGATGCCGGCCAGATAACCGAAATTCCGCAAATTGCATTGGGCTACGCGGTAGCATATCCGCTGGGTGTAATGGGAATAATCCTTTCGTTGATTTTTATACGTTTCATTTTCAAAATCAATTTCGATGATGAAACAAAGAAATTACACGAAGCAAGCGAATCAACCTCTGAAGTTTTCAAAGTCATAAGTATCAGTGTACAATCGAAAGCCGTGGATGGGAAAAATCTCTCCCAGATACGCAAACTGATCGGGCGTAAGTTTGTAGTTTCGCGCCAGTTAAGCGGAAACACTTTTACAGTTCCGAATGGAAAAACGATTATCAGAAACGGCGACATTATTTTGGTCGTTACCACCGAAGCCGATGCTGAAGCAATTATTGCATTTATGGGCGAAGAAATTGAGTATGACTGGAAAGAATCGGAAAACAAAATGATTTCACGCCGCATCGTGATTACCCGTAGTGTGATTAACGGCAAAACGCTTGGTTCACTCAAGCTTCGCTCGGTGAATGTGAATTGTACCCGCGTTATCCGTTCGGGCTTCGATTTGCTGGCAAATCCGAATCTGGTTTTACAAGTGGGCGACCGTGTAGTTGTAGTGGGCGATCCCGAATCGATTAAACGTGTCGAAACGATGCTCGGAAACACGCTGAAACGCCTTGATGAACCTCACATTATTACCATATTTGTCGGGATTTTCTTAGGAATTCTATTTGGCAGTATTCCAATTTTTATTCCCGGAATGCCAATGCCTGTAAAATTAGGACTGGCAGGCGGACCACTTGTAGTAGCCATTTTACTGGGTCGCTTCGGTTCCAAACTGAAACTGATTACCTACACAACCCAAAGCGCCAACCTTATGTTACGCGAAATCGGTATTACTCTTTTCCTTGCCAGCGTGGGACTTGCCTCGGGTGGTAAATTTGTGGAAACTGTGGTTTCGGGCAACGGGTTGTTATGGATACTCTGTGGATTTATTATTACCACATTGCCGCTGCTGATTGTCGGCATTGTTGGCCGCAGGTTTATGAAACTAAATTATTACACACTCATGGGATTGCTCTCGGGAAGTATGACCGATCCCCCTGCCCTCGCCTATTCAAACTCAATTGCAGGAAACGATGCGCCTTCCATTTCATATTCTACCGTTTATCCTTTGACCATGTTCCTGAGGGTTATTTTGGCACAGATACTGATTTTGGCGTTTGTATAAGCTCTCAACCCCGAAAGGAGTTTTAAAATCCTGTTTCTGATAAAATTTTAGATTTACAAAACGGACAATCGAATTTTCGGTTGTCCGTTTTTTTTTGAATCTGTAAACTCTAAACATTCCAACCCATTAACGATTGATTGAAAAAGAGTTTGTATTTTTGTATTGCATTAAGGTGCGAAAAACAAACGATTAACCCATCAAATTTAATATTCCTATGGAAAGTAATATCATTGTATCCAACGAAATTATTATAGAAAATCGTATTTTTAATATACGTGGAATGTAGGTAATGATCGACAGAGACCTTGCTGAACTTTATGGAGTAGAAACCAAGCGCATCAACGAACAAGTCAAAAGAAACTCTGAACGGTTTCCTCCCAATTTTTGTTTTCAATTAAATGAATATGAACGCATTGAACTGGTCGCAAATTGCGACTGGTTCGAAAAACTCAAACATTCCTCAAGTTTACCTTATGCTTTTACCGAGCAGGGAGTTGCCATGCTTTCCGCGGTTTTAAAGAGCGAAACAGCAGTCAAAGTGAGCATTCAAATCATGCAAACTTTTGTCGAAATGCGTAAATTCATAAGCAACAATGCTTTGATTTTTCAACGGTTGGACAAACTTGAAAGAGCAAAGATAGAAACCGACGTGAAATTTGAACAGATATTTAAAGCGCTTGAAAATAAAGATATAAAACCGGATAAAGGCATTTTCTTTGATGGACAAGTATTCGATGCTTATACGTTTGTCGCCGATTTGATACGCAAAGCTGAAAAATCTATCATACTGATTGACAATTATGTGGATGACACTATACTTACTTTATTTTCAAAAAGAAAAACCGGAATAGAATTTAAAATTTATACAAATAAAATCAGCAGACAATTGGATTTGGATATCAAAGAGTTTAATGCTCAATATGAACCGGTTGAAGCATTTGAACTAAAATTAGCTCACGACCGATTTCTGATTATTGATAACACTGAACTCTATCACATTGGCGCTTCACTCAAGGATTTAGGCAAAAAATGGTTTGCCTTTTCGAAAATGGACTCGGAAGTGTTACCTTTGCTGAGTAAAATTCAAGAATATAGTTAATAAATGCTTTACCCTTCTCATTTCGAACAAAAAATAGCTTTTACTACCATTCGCCAGTTGTTGAAGGACAAGTGTGTGAGTACCTTGGGTGCCGAAAAAGTAGATGAGATTGCTTTCTCGTCTGATTATGCCGAAGTAATGAAATTGCTTAGTCAGACCGACGAGATGCAACGTGTACTCACTACCGATGCCGATGAATTGCCTATTGGTGATTTTTATGATGTGCGTCCGGCTTTGTCGCGGGTACGGGTGGAAGGTTTGTTTTTGGATGAACTGGAAGTGTTTGATCTTCGCCGGGCATTGGAGGCTGTACGCCGGTTGGTGGTTTTTCTCACCAAACACGACGATGAAGTGTATCCGCATTTATTGGAACTGGTTTCAGGTGTCGATACTTTTCCGACTATCATACAACGCATTGATGCGATATTAAATAAATTTGGGAAGATAAAAGATAATGCCTCGGCTGAACTTGCACGGATCCGGAAAGATATTTTTCAGGTGCAAAGCGGTATTTCGCGCACCCTGAATTCCATTCTCCGCCAGGCGCAGGCCGATGGGTATGTAGAAAAAGATGTGGCTCCCACCATGCGCGAAGGCCGGCTGGTTATTCCCGTTTCACCGGCTTTTAAACGGAAGGTAAATGGCATTGTACACGACGAATCGGCCACGGGAAAAACCGTTTTTATCGAACCGCAACAAGTGGTGGAGGCAAATAACCGCGTTCGGGAGCTGGAAGGCGAAGAACGTCGGGAAGTAATGCGTATTTTGCTTGAATTCACCAATTTTGTACGTCCGCATTCCGAATCTATTTTTGCCTCACAGGACTTCCTTGGACGGGTTGATTTTTTACGGGCAAAAGCTATTTTTGCATTAGAAATCAATGCTATAAAACCTCGCGTAGATGATCTTTGTCAATTGGAATGGGCCAAAGCCATTCATCCGCTTTTGTTTCTTTCATTGAAAAAACAAGGAAAAGAAATTGTTCCGCTTGACATTGTATTGAACGAAAAACAACGTATTTTGCTGATTTCAGGCCCCAATGCTGGTGGAAAATCGGTCTGCCTGAAAACGGTGGTTTTATTGCAGTATATGCTGCAGTGCGGTTTGCTTGTTCCGCTTCACGACAGCAGCCGTGCCGGCATTTTTGAGCGGTTATTTATTGATATTGGCGATGAACAATCCATCGAAAATGACCTTTCTACTTACAGTTCGCATTTGCTGAATATGAAGTTTTTTATCAAAAACAGTAATCCTAAGACGCTTTTACTGATTGATGAATTTGGTACCGGTACCGAACCTCAAATTGGCGGAGCCATTGCCGAAGCCACGTTGGAACGTTTCAACCGGAACTTAGCTTTTGGCGTGATTACCACGCACTACACCAACCTGAAACACTATGCCGAAGATGCCGAAGGAATTGTAAATGGAGCCATGCTTTACGATCGGCAACATTTACAACCACTGTTTGAGCTGAGCATTGGCAACCCCGGAAGTTCATTTGCCATTGAGATAGCCCGAAAAATAGGTCTACCTGAAGACTTAATTGCCGAAGCTGCTGCAAAAGTAGGCACAGAACACCTTGACTACGATAAACATTTACAGGACATTGTACGAGACAAGCGATATTGGGAAAACAAACGCCAGCAAATTCGTCAGAAAGAAAAGAAGCTTGAGGAAACACTTGAAAAATACGAAACTGAGCTCAACAACATCGATCGCCAACGAAAAGAAATTACATCGAAAGCAAAAGATGAAGCCAGTAATTTATTGTCGGCTGCCAATGCAAAAATCGAATCCACCATTCGGCAGATAAAAGAAGTACAGGCCGAAAAAGAAAAAACGAAGGAAATAAGGAAAGAACTGGACGATTTCAAAAAGAAGATAAGCCCCTTAAATCCCCCGCAAGAGGACTTAAAGAGGCCTAAGACAAAGTTGTTGATTCGCAAAGAAAGTAATAAAAGCATTACTACGAAAGATTTAGGGAGCTTTGTTGTCGGTGCTAATGTTCGGTTGAAAGGTCAAACAGCAACGGGTAAAATCATAGAAATTCAGGACAAACAGGCCATTGTTGCATTTGGCCAAATGAAATCAACTGTAAAACTGACAAAATTAGAATCTATCAGCAACACACAACTAAAAAAAGAAGCCCGAAAATACGAAAATCTGGGGACCACATCGTCCGATGACGTTCGACAACGAAAACTCACCTTTAGCTCCGATATTGATGTGCGGGGTATGAGGGGCGACGAAGCCTTGCAAGCTGTTATGTATTATATCGACGATGCTATTATGGTAGGCGTATCCGAGGTCCGCATCCTGCATGGAACAGGAACCGGTGCATTACGCCAGATGATTCGTCAGTATCTTGGAACCACCCATGGCATTCGAACCTATCGCGACGAACATATCCAGTTTGGTGGTGCGGGCGTTACGGTGGTGGAGTTTGAGTAAAAAGAGCCTTGGTTTTTAAGGGTCAAATGTCAGGTTTCGATAAAAATATACCCTTTTGGGTATAAAATCTTATCTATCTTTGGCCCGAACAAACTTTGACTCTCTCAACCTGCTCATAAACATTTTGGAAGTTGTAAAGGCTACCCGTTTCACCGAAATAGATTCGGCGCGTATTTCGTCCGGATCGTTTACCGGCCGGCTCTCTGCGGTCAGCGAAAAAGTGCCAAATCCATCAATACAAACGCTGTTACTGTTGCACAACTCCGTTTCTATCTGCTCAATCAATATCCGCATTGATATCTCCAGTTCCAACGCATTTCGCGATTTTGAGCCGGCTGCATGGCTGCATAGCTTCTTTAACTTCACGGTATCAGCCCGAACCACTTGTGGATGGTAAGCTACTTTCTTTTGTCCTTCGGGGTTCAGATTGTCCCCTTTCCGAATCATTTTATACTGAATGCTCATATTACTCCATGATTTATTAATATTTATTATCTGATGTATTAAGTAATTCCTCTTTCTTATTTAGCTGTTTCGTCATTATAGTTTATACGTAGGGTATATACCCTATGATGTATGATGTATATATCCTATATTATATAAGGTATATACCCTATGTATGATTTGGTATATATCCTACTATTAATCAAACAGTATAGTTACACTAATTGTTCGGTATATTTCAATTAATTTGTGAGGACATTGGTATGAATTGATGGAGAAGGAATGCACGGGTAGTGGTACAAAAAAAACAAAGAATGCTGTTTTATAGTTGATTTAGTGCCGTTTATTTTTTGTCTAATTGTCCGAAAACCTTTTTCAATAAGTCGTTTACGCGAGCCGCCGGATTGGTCCGGATCGATTTTTCTTCGTCGGCTATTTTTATAAACAGCGCATCCAGTGCCTTTCCGGTAACATAATCTTCCAGATTTACATTCACTGTTTTCAATCCGGCAATTGAACCGGCCGCGCTTCCGGCTACGGCGTTGTAACCCGAGCTGAGTGTATTCCAGGTTTGGGTTGTGGATACGTTTGCCACAAGCGGTTTACCGAGCGATGCTTTCACCTTTGGCGCAAATGCGGTTTTCAGTTGCGAGTAGGTGTTTTGGTGCAAGTATTCGGTGGCGGCATTTTCTTTTCCGAATAAGATACCCGCTGCGTCGGCGATGCTCATATTGGTAATGGCGGTTTTGAAAATCGGAGTTGCCTCTTTAACGGCATCTTCGGCCGATCGATTGAGCGAAAGGATTGCTTTATTCACTAAATCCTGGCCGCCCGGTATTAATTTGATATTATCCACAATAGGTTGTGCCTCTTTTGGCAGCAACACCTTTAATGCGGCATCGTTGAAAAACCCGTTTTCAATTCCCAGGCTTCCGACTGCTTGTTCGATACCTATGTTGAGCGAACTTTTGAGACCTGCCATGTTTTCGGCATTTGTAACCGGTATTGATGTTGTTGTGGTTCCGAGTTGCGAAGCTACCTGCATTAGTTCGGCACAAGAGGTGAAGAACAGGCAAACAATGAACAATGGGATAACCTTTTTCATACAGCTTAGTTTACGTTTACGTTTAATTTTTATTTAGGACAAAAATAGTGTTTTTATTTGAATTAAATACAAGCTTATTTTTTGTCCGACACGACGAACAATTTCTTTTTTTGAGTGTTAATAATGGTACGAAATCAATCATTAGAAAACTAATTCTATAATTAAAAAAATATGAGTAAAATTGAAAAAATCTTTGCCCGCGAGATTCTTGATTCACGCGGAAATCCTACCGTAGAAGTTGATGTTTTGTTGGAATCAGGAATTGTCGGGCGTGCCGCCGTCCCTTCGGGGGCATCAACCGGCGAGAACGAAGCCATTGAATTGCGCGATGGCGACAAGGGCCGCTACCTCGGCAAAGGAGTACAAAAAGCGGTTGCCAATGTGAACAATATTCTTGGTCCGGCTTTAGTGGGCATCAGTGCTTTGCAACAACGCGTTATCGACAAAAAAATGATAGCTTTGGATGGTACAAAAACTAAATCCAATCTTGGAGCCAATGCTATTTTGGGCGTTTCGCTGGCAGTGGCCAAAGCGGCAGCGGCGTACCTGGATTTGCCTTTATACCGGTATATTGGTGGAACAAACACCTTTGTGTTGCCCGTGCCGATGATGAATATTATCAACGGTGGTTCGCACTCCGATGCGCCGATTGCTTTCCAGGAATTTATGATTCGTCCCGTAGGAGCCGAGTCTTTCAAAGAAGGCTTACGCATGGGTGCCGAAGTTTTTCATTCTTTGAAAAAAGTGCTTCACGACCGCAACCTCAGCACTGCTGTAGGCGACGAAGGCGGTTTTGCACCAACTTTGAAAGGTACCGAAGATGCCTTGGAATCAATTATTACCGCCATCGAAAAAGCAGGTTACAAAGCAGGGAAAGATGTGATGATTGGTTTGGATTGTGCGTCTTCCGAATTTTATAAAGACGGCATTTATGATTATTCAAAATTTGAAGGCCCAGCCGGAGCTAAACGAAATTCCGCACAACAAGCTGATTATCTGGCAGAGTTGGTAAGTAAATATCCGATTGATTCTATTGAAGATGGCATGAGCGAAGGCGACTGGGATGGTTGGAAATTGTTGACTGATAAACTTGGTAACAAAGTGCAATTAGTAGGCGACGATTTGTTTGTAACCAATGTCGATTATCTGAAAAAAGGAATCAATTTGGGATGCGCCAACTCTATTCTGATTAAAGTAAACCAGATCGGCACATTATCCGAAACACTCGATGCTATTGAAATGGCACACCGTGCCGGTTACACTTCGGTAACTTCGCATCGCTCGGGCGAAACGGAAGATGCTACCATTGCCGATATTGCCGTGGCCACCAACTCCGGTCAAATCAAAACAGGTTCGTTGAGCCGTTCCGACCGGATGGCTAAATACAATCAATTGCTTCGCATCGAAGAAGAATTGGGCGATCTGGCTGTTTACGGTTACAAAAAAATAAGAAAAAATGACAGGGTAATCTGACATTTTTAATCGCTTCGAAAAAGCTGCCTGACAAATCGGGCAGCTTTTTTTGTTCAAATTTTCATTTTTTTTCATAGTTGAAAATCATCTCCGTTAATACGCGTTAAGCACAAAAATACTATCGTTAATTTTCGACAAATAATTTATTGTTACATTTTTACAGGAACATTTTTTGTATAATTTCGCATCGTATCAACGAATTTATTTTATCAAACATAAATTATAAAATAACACCATTATGAATGTTTCACAAAAAACGAAACTGCTCGGTTTATTTCTGGCAGTAGTAGCAATCAGTATCGCTACAAATCTCACAACCAATTACATTTCGAAAAAACGAAGTAATGAATACGCTCTTAAAGAAAATCAGATTCCTGCTTCTTATGCCAATTTTGCACGCGCTACAAGCGCGATGGAAACCGATTTTACCGTTGCAGCCGAATTGTCGGTTCATGCCGTAGTCCACGTAAAAACAAAAACGCCTATGCGCGCTCAGCGTTTCGGCGGTTTCGACGATCCGTTTTTTGAATTCTTTTTCGGTCGTCCACAGCAACAACAACCGCAAGAAGCTCCCATGCAGGAAGGCTCGGGTTCGGGAGTTATTATCTCTAACGACGGATATATCGTAACCAATAACCACGTGATTGATAATTCCAAGGAAATTGAAGTAACGCTCAACGACAATCGCACTTTCAAAGCTAAACTCGTTGGCACAGACCCAAACACCGATATTGCTTTAATCAAAATCGATGCTGAAAAACTGCCTGTCATTCTTTTTGGAAATTCCGACTCATTAAAAGTAGGTGAATGGGTGTTGGCTGTGGGCAACCCTTTCAACCTGACTTCAACGGTAACAGCAGGTATCGTCAGCGCAAAAGCGCGGAATATCAATATTATCAACTCGCAGATGAAAATCGAATCGTTTATTCAGACCGATGCTGCCGTAAATCCAGGGAACAGTGGAGGCGCTCTGGTCAATACACGCGGCGAATTGGTTGGTATCAATACGGCTATTGCTTCGCAAACCGGTTCGTATGCCGGTTATGCATTTGCAGTTCCGACAAGTATTGTTCAAAAAGTTGTTTCCGATATTCGTCAGTTTGGCGTTGTACAACGTGCTGTATTAGGCGTAAGCATGGGCGATATAACGGATAAACTTGCCAAAGAAAAAAACCTGAAAACTATGGAAGGCGCTTATGTGGATGAAGTAGTTGAAAACAGCGCTGCCGAAAAAGCCGGCATCAAAAAGGAAGATGTGATTACCAAAGTGAACGGAGTGGATATAAAATCCGCCGCCCAACTGCAAGAACAAATCGGACGTTACAGTCCTGGCGATAAAGTTTCGGTAACCGTATTGCGAAATAATAAAGAAATTACTTTAAACGCCGAACTTAAAAATCGACAGGGAAACACTTCGGTTGTTTCGTCGGATGTAAATACGGACGTGTTGGGAGCTGAGTTTAAAGAAGTAAGTGCAAAACTGAAAAATCAATTCCAGCTCGAATACGGCATTGAAGTTAAATCAGTTTCAAAAGGGAAATTCCAGCAGGCGGGCATTAAACCGGGATTTATAATCGTAAAAATCAACAACCAGGCCATACGAAGTGTAGACGATATTGAATCGGCTTTTGATGCGGCCATCAATACTTCCGATCAATTTAAAGTACTCAACATCGCGGGTATTTATCCAAACGGGAAAGTAAGCTATTACACTATAAATCTGGCGGATTAACAGAAAATAGCCGGTATATTCTTCGATAATTACCCCTTGGCTTGCTGAGGGGTAATTTGTTTTAACAACATTTGCACATTGAATTATCAACAATTCAAAACATTTTTCGTGTTTTTACGTTTCAATATCAATATTCAAGCCTTTTTCCTTTGTTGGTTTAATGACCAACAATCGTAAAAAATCCTTTGGACGAAAAATTTATTGAATGTACAGCCTGTTTTTAGATGAAATCTATAACCAAAAGAAACTGAATTTAGCTCTTGTAAAATAAATATTAATCACAAAAAAATAAGTGAATAATATGCTTCTTCTATTAAATCATAAATCCGCTATTAAATTGTTAAGCATCTGATAAGTCAATCCGATGACTTGCGGATATCAGGTTAAAAACGAATTACTGAATTTACTGCATTTTGATGAAAAAACCATTTTGCTGAATCAAAAAAAAATACTACTTTTGCAAGCTAATTTTCTATATAGAAATGAGACAGTTAAAAATTACTAAATCGATTACGAATCGAGAAAGTGCATCTCTTGACAAATATTTACAAGAGATTGGACGAGAAGATCTTATCACAGTTGAAGAAGAAGTTGAATTGGCACAACGGATACGTAACGGAGACCGGATTGCACTGGAAAAGTTAACGCGCGCCAATCTTCGTTTTGTTGTTTCGGTGGCAAAACAATACCAAAACCAAGGATTAAGTCTGCCCGACTTGATTAACGAAGGAAACCTTGGATTGATTAAGGCTGCCGAAAAATTTGACGAAACACGCGGATTCAAATTTATCTCTTATGCAGTGTGGTGGATTCGTCAATCAATTTTACAGGCATTGGCCGAACAGTCGCGTATCGTACGTTTACCTTTAAACCAGGTTGGTTCGTTAAATAAAATCAACAAGGCGTTTTCAAAATTCGAACAGGAAAACGAACGGCGTCCTTCACCCGAGGAATTGTCCGAACAGCTTGATATTCCGGTTGACAAAATTGCCGACACCATGAAGGTTTCGGGTCGCCACATTTCGGTGGATGCTCCTTTCGTTGAAGGAGAAGACAACAGCTTGCTCGATGTAATGATCAACGACGATTCTCCCAACGCCGACCGCGCTTTGATTAACGAATCGCTTTCGAAAGAAATTGAACGCGTACTTGCTCACACACTTTCGGACAGAGAACGTGATATCGTGAAAAAATTCTTCGGTATCGGTGTTCCCGAAATGACGTTGGAAGAAATCGGCGACGAATTCGGTCTCACCCGTGAACGTGTGCGACAAATTAAGGAAAAAGCCATTCGTAAGCTGAGACCTAACTCAAAAAGCAAACTGCTTAAAGGATTTTTAGGCTGATTTTTTAAAACGACAATATTTAAAAGCGAAACCACAAAATGTTTCGCTTTTTTTTTGTAATTCCAACAGAAATAGTTATGTTTACAACCTGAAAAACTCGGATAAAGTTATGAAAGATAAAACACCATTGCTGTTTTGCATCCTTATGGATGCAGTCGGATATGTTACATATGTGCTTCCTGTTGTAGGCGAGTGGGGCGATGTCATTTGGGCGCCAATTTCCGCTTATGTTTTCTATAAGCTTTTCGGTGGCAAAACAGGAAAAATCGGAGGAGTTATAAACCTTGCCGAAGAAGCGCTGCCGTTCATTGATTTCATACCGACATTCACCATCGGATATATTTATAAAAAGATATCTCAGAAAAAAACAAATTCAAAGCAAACCCCAAATCCGCAATAAATTTGATAATCGATCGTAATGCTGCGGAGTTACAACAACCACCCCTGCAAACTTGAATTACCTGTCCGGGGGTTATATCGTTCTTCACAAAAACTAAAATCTAAAAGAAAAGCCGCTCGAAATTTCGAGCGGCTTTTCTTTTAATTAAAATGGAAGATCATCCTCGGCCGGCGGAGGCGCCTGAATATCAGGCGCAGGAGCTGCCACGGCACTTGCATGAATTTCGCCAGATTCCGGTTTCTTCCCTAACAACATAATGTTATCGGCAAGAATTTCAGTAATGTAACGTTTAATGCCATCTTTTTCCCAACTACGTGTCTGGATTTTACCTTCCACATACAATTGCATTCCCTTTTTTACATACTTTTCCACAACTTCAACCAATCCTCTTCTCACCACAATGTTGTGCCATTCGGTACGTTCAGGAACTTGAGTCCCATTTTGTAAAGTGTAGCCTCTTTCGGTTGTTGCCAATGTAAAATTAGCAACAGCGACGTCCTTTTCAAAATAACGAATTTCGGGGTCTTTACCCACATTTCCGACTAAAATTGCTTTGTTGACAGACATAATTCTTGAATTTTGAAGTTAATAGATAATTTAACAGGCTGTAAAAATAACTTTATTTTTATGAATTATCAAGTTTTTCTTAATATTTTTAGAAATATATTCCTTTTGAAAAACCTATAAGTTTAGATCATTGACATTCAAAGCGATATTACCTTTCACATTGGCTAAAATCCGAACTGCCCCGGGAACCAAATCAAGTCCGGTCACAGTCACTGAATTTAATGCCCCTTTCAAATTAACTCCATCGTATACCAAATAATTTGATAACATTTTATTGGCCTCGGTTTTCATGTTTTCCAAATCGGTTTTCACCGGGTAAGTCAGATATGGCGTTAATTTATTCAAAATAAGTCCGTGCAACAGCCAGCCGGCCGATTTCACCAAGGCGTTTTTCGTCTTTACATCAAATTCGGGATGCTGTATTTCAAGAGCTGTTTTTTGGGAATTATAAACCATATTTCCGGTGAAATAGATGCGACCTTTTAGTGAGCCAACCACATCAGCCATAAAGACTGCCTTTCCGTTATTGCCAAAAACAGACAAATCGGTAATGGTAATCGACTTTTTGCCTTCACTAAAGGTTTTGTTTAATAATTGTGATTTTGCCATTTCCGAAATTTTATCAAAAGTTGCATCTACAGCAACATTAAGATTAAATTCTTGTGGCGGACGTTGAACAAATTTAAATGCAGGCAATACTACCAATGGGTTTGCTTCAGGCTTTGTTCCCATAAACGATTCAATCTGAGCATAAAGCGATACCCAAAGTTTGAATTTCTGACCGTCAGCCGAAAATGGTGAAACATAAACATCTTTAGGAGTGATACGTAGCCAAAGATTGTTTTCTGCATTTAATTGAACAGGTTTTTGTGCCTCGTTCCAGACCATAGCGACCATCTTTTTCAAATCAACCATTTCAGCCAATGCCTGATCTATTTGGTCGGTAATTAATTTCTCGCTTTTCGAAAGAGCGATATTGGCAATCGGAGTAACCGGAACAGTAATCCCAATCAAATTCAGTTTCGGGGTTTCAATCCATTGAAAACCGGATGAACTTGTTTTGGCAATCAGCTTCCAGTTTTTATCAACGTCGATTGTTGTTTTATAAGTAAGGGCAATGCTGCCGTTAGCCTCGTAATGATCGCTTACCGAAAAACCGAATTTTTCAACCTTCCAGGCAAAACGCGACCATACTTTGAGCGGCACCCTGTATTCAATCACATTGTTGTTGATGGTGAAAGTAAAATTTTGGGCTTTCCATATTTTCACGCTCAAATCCTGACTATTCAGATTGTTTCCTTCGTAAATCAAACCGTTCATCTTTTTATTAATCGCCGTTTCCAGTTTTTTAATATCAATTTCTACTTGTAACGGAAATTCCGACATGGCAGGAGCAAGATTAGACGGAAGATATGATTCCTTTGGTTTTTCTACCTGTAAAGTTTTACATGAACTTATGAAAAGAGTTATGAATGAAAGTAATAAGAAAGTTTTGGATATTTTCATCTTTAAAATATTTTTATAATTCAATTCACCTGCAAAATTAACCATTTAGTTTGTAACTTGACATGGTAATCGTAAAAAAAGGTGAAATGGATCACCTCTTTAACGTTTAATTTACTTTTTCATTGAGTAAAGCAAAATTAATGACTTCCATAATATCAGTGACATAGTGAAACTTTAACCCCTTGAGGTATACCGGTTTAATCTCATCGATATCTTTCTGGTTATCAGCACAAAGTATTATGTCTGTAATTCCTGCGCGTTTAGCTGCGAGAATTTTTTCTTTAATCCCACCGACAGGAAGCACTTTGCCACGCAGCGTTATTTCACCTGTCATTGCCAGGTTTTTACGTACTTTTCTTTTCGTAAAAGCCGATGCTAATGCAGTTACCATAGTTATTCCGGCCGATGGCCCATCTTTGGGGATGGCTCCTTCAGGCACATGTACATGCACATTCCATTCATCGAAAAGCAAAGGATCGATATCCAAGCTTTCGGCATGCGATTTTATATATTCCAGTGCCAACATAGCCGATTCCTTCATTACATCACCGAGGTTTCCGGTCAATGTCAGGCGTGGGGATTTACTTTTACTGAGGCTCGATTCCACAAACAAAATCTCACCTCCCACCTGGGTCCAGGCTAATCCGGTTACAACGCCCGCATAGTCATTTCCCTGGTATTTATCGCGACTATAACGCGGAGCTCCAAGGTATTTTTTCAGATCATCTACCGAAAGTTCTACATCATATTTTTCGCCGGTTGCCACAAGCTTGGCAATTTTTCGCATCAACGAAGCAATTTGTCGGTTTAATTCCCTTACTCCCGATTCGCGCGTATACGATTCAATCAGGTTTTGTAAAACAGTCTTCGAGAGTACAACCTGTCCGGCTTTCAACCCATGGTTTTCGAGTTCCTTATTAATCAAATGTTTGCGGGCAATTTCAACTTTCTCTTCCTGCGTATAACCACTGACCTCGATTAACTCCATCCGATCAAGTAAAGGACGTGGAATTGTATTCAGGTTATTAGCCGTGGCCACGAACATCACTTTCGACAAATCGAAATCAACGTCTAAATAGTTATCATGGAATGTTGTGTTTTGTTCCGGATCAAGCACTTCAAGCAATGCCGAGGACGGATCCCCTTTATAATCGGCAGTCACTTTGTCAATCTCGTCGAGCACAAAAACCGGATTTGCCGATTCGGCTTTTTGTATGTTTTGCATAATTCGTCCAGGTAAAGCCCCGATATAAGTTCTGCGATGACCGCGAATTTCGGCTTCGTCGTGCAAACCACCCAACGAAACACGTATATATTTGCGATTCAACGCACGCGCAATTGATTTTCCCAGCGATGTTTTCCCAACTCCCGGAGGGCCGTAAAGACAAATAATCGGCGATTTCATATCCCCTTTCAATTTCAGAACAGCCAGATGTTCAATGATCCGGTCTTTCACCGTTTCAAGCCCGAAATGATCAGCATCGAGTACTTTTTTGGCATTTTTCAAATTGAAATTATCCTCTGTAAATTCGTTCCAGGGCAAATCGAGCATTGTTTCGATATAGTTCAATTGCGTTGAATAATCAGGAGAATGCTGACTCGTGCGCTCTAATTTTTTTAATTCCTTATCAAAAATTCTGGAAGTAGCTTCGTTCCATTTTTTGGCAGCAGCACGTTGTTTAAAATCCGCCACATCTTGTTCGGGAGAACTTCCTCCCAATTCATTCTGAATGGTTTTCATTTGCTGTTGCAGAAAATACTCACGCTGTTGCTGATCGATTCCTTCCTTGGCTTTGTTTTGAATCGACATTTTCAACTCAAGCAGTTGCGATTCTTTATTCAAAAGTTCGAGCAACTGATACCCACGTTCCATAATCTCGTCGATCTCGAGCAAGTGAACTTTTTCCTTTACATTCAACCCAAAATTCACACATACATAATTAATCAGGAAAATCGGATTTTCAATATTCCTGATGGCAAACGAAGTTTCGGGAGGCAAAAAACCTGAATTATTGATGATATTGGTTGCCAAATCTTTAATTGACGAAACCAAAGCCTGAAAAATTCCGGTGTTATTGTCTTCGGGTAAAGTATCCTCTACCAAATGAACTTTGGCTTTCAGGTAAGGCTTCGTAGTCGTCTGCTCACCCAAACGGAAGCGTCTCTTCCCTTCAAGAATCACAGTGGTGGAATTATCGGGCATTTCAAGAATCCGCACAACTTTTGCTACTGTTCCCATTTGGTAAAGTTGATCAATTGTGGGATCTTCGTGTTTTTTGTCAATCTGCGTACAAACGCCTATCAAACCGTCGTTTTCATGTGCATGGCGCACAAGTTTCAACGATTTAGGACGTGCAACCGAAACCGGCAATAAAACTCCGGGGTAAATGACCATATTGCGCAAAGGAAGGATAGGTAACACTTCTCCCGAGTTCAAGCTTATTTCAGACGAACTTTCGTCAAGCGAAATAATAGGAAAAACATCGGAGGAGGCCATCATGTCTTCTGAAAAAAAATCATCAAATCGAATATTCATTATAACAAAGGGTGTTTATTCTGCCAATATGGCACTAAATTACAAAATAATTGCACATCAATAACTATCAAAAAATTTATAAGGCTGATATTAAGTGATTTATATGCTTTCCGATTTATTGATGCCTTATATTTTCAATAGCCGTGCCAAAATATATATAAAAAACAAGGTGAATTAACAAATATTGCCTAAATTTGTAAACCTATATATGCAACTTCATTCAACAAAATATTGAAAGTTATATTATGAGATTTGTCAAGGTTTGTTTCGTTCAACTTACTTTTATTTTTGCCACCTGTTCGTGTTCCGGTTCAACTGCAAAGTTTGACAACGTCATTCCAAATTACAATCGCATCGATGAGCAAAGACTCGACTCGGCGATAAAACAAATATTGGAAATGCTGCCGGATAGTTTATCGCCTGAATTAAAATGGGTTAAACTGCAATATTCTTCCCGCGATTTCGAACCGGAATGGGTTTATCCATCCTCTAATTATGAAAAAATCGACACTCTCATTTCTTTTCTGAGTAAAACGAATGAACATGGCATCATGCCCGAACAGTTTGATTTGGACAATTTAATTCTGTTAAATCAAAAATTAAAACAAAACAATCTGTCCTACGTTAAGTTGGCTCTCATGGAAATCAAGGCTTCAAACGCTTACTTACGGTATTGCAAAGCTTTGAATTTCGGACTTTTTTTACCAAAGGAAATATCACCGAATTATTATTTTGAAACGCTTACTATCGACTCAACATTTGTCAGAAAATGTTTTAATGAGAAAAAAACATATTTCAACCGGTACTTAAAACAGATTCAGCCGGCTTTACCTGATTACTTACAACTTCAATCAGAAAGAAAAAAATACGCCTGCTTAGCCGATTCGGCTTTCGTTCCAATACCCGCATTACCTGGCAAGGAAACCATCAAAAAAGGGTCAGTTCATCCTATTATTCCGCTCATTTCCAGTAGGTTAATGATAACAGGAGAGCTACCTTACAATCAGAAATACCTGTCACACAATCAAATATTCGACAGCAACCTTTTAAAAGCTATAAATACATTCCGTACCAAAACCGGACAATATATCGACGAAGAAATCGGGAATAACACTATACGTGCTTTGAACTATACCTTTACGGATTATGTAAACAAAATCGATGCAAATTTGGAGCGTCTGAGATGGAAACCTGCAAAACCACTCGGAAATAAATATATACGTGTTAATGTTGCCGACATGACATTAAAAGCTTTTAGGCACGACACATTGGCATTAAGAATGAAGGTTTGCGTGGGAAAATCGCCCAAAAACAAAACGCCATTCCTTAGAAGTAATATTTACGAAGTGGTTTTAAACCCCACCTGGTCAATTCCGAACAACATAGTTATCAAAGAAACTTCAAAATTAGCGGAAAAAGACACTGCTTATCTTCGTCGGAATAAAATCCGGGTGTTCAGAAATGGTATCGAAATTCAACCGCGAGACATAAACTGGTCAAAAATATCAGAAAATTACCAACCTTATACGCTGGTTCAGGATTCGGGGAACATCAATGCATTGGGGAGAATAAAGTTTAATTTCTCCAATAAATTCAGCGTTTATTTGCACGATACCAATTCAAAAAGCGCATTTAACCGTCACAATCGAGCAATAAGTCATGGCTGTGTACGGGTCGAGAAGCCGCTGGAACTATCTTATTTCTGTTTACCCGAATACGACCGGAAAAATAAATCGAAAACCGAAAACCGGGAATTATTGCAGGACAAAATCCACCATTCCATTCACCTGAAAGTGAAAAGCAAAAAAGGAAAAGAAACGCTCGAAACATTGCCTGAAACAATGAAGCTAAAAAGAATCGGGCTATTTCCTTCCGTCCCGATATTAATAGATTATTCAACCTGTTTCACCGATAAAAATGGCAAGATGACATTCAGAGATGATCTGTATGAAATGGACAAGTATATAATAAATAACCTGAAGAATACCAAAATAATAGCAATACTGGAGTTGTCGGATTAATTTGCTTTCTCTTCATTATTTCCGATGCTTCTGGCCAAACAATTTGGCCGTCATTTTCTCAATTTTCACCTTCCAAACTTTCACATTGCGCAAAGCGGGCTGCGAATATGTAAAAGGACGGTCGGTATATTTTTTCATAAAACGGTTTAAAATGGTTTCCTTTTCATCAATATCGTCAATAAAAGACACTTCACCGCAACAAATCACACTTTTTGAATCCATGCGATAACTGCAAGCCACATCAGGATGTTGATACACTAATTTCCCATCAGTGCAAAACGTTATGGAAATCTTGTTATTTTTCTCAATCAAATCAAGATGTTTGCCAAAAGGAGCCGAGTGAAGAATTATCTCATTACCGGTATATGCAAAATTCATTGGAAATACATAAGGACAATTGCTCCCGTCCGCAATGCCAACAAAACAAATACTGCATTCGTTGATAATTGCTTCCATTTCGGACAAGTCTGTTATCGTATAAGTTTTCATTCAAATATTTTTGCCAACAAAAATAAACAAAAACCTTGTAAAAGCCGTTTCAAATAAAGTATTTAAATTTTTATACAAATAAAATTTGTTGTTTTTTCAAAGGAAAGCAACATACAACCTGCACGTTATTATTGTAAATGTGCAATTTTTCATATCTTTGTTGTCAAATTTATAAATTTAATCGTATGAAACTAACATGATCAAAGATTTTGGACACACAAAGGCATGATTAGTAATGCCTTTACTCTTTTTTCTTTGCTCTTTGTTCTAAAATTTAAACAGATGAAACCCCCATGACCGAGATTAAAAATCAGGACACACAAGGAGATGATTATAAAATAACAAAACTCAAAGTACCTGTATTATTCCCCCTTTAGGGGGTTAGGGGGCAGATATATAA
>JAJFVH010000167.1 GCA_021371875.1 Bacteroidales bacterium | reverse complement strand
CAATTTATGAGCAATAACAAAAATAACAGTAATAAAAAGTCTCCCTTGGGGGATTTAAGGGGTTATATCCCCAATTTTATTACCTGCCTGAATTTATTTTCGGGAAGTATGGCCGTTTATTATGCATTTCAAGGAAATTATCCGGCTGTCTTACTTCTGGTTATCATTGCAGCAGTATTCGACTTTTTCGATGGATTTGCAGCCCGTTTGCTGAAAGCTTATTCCCCGATGGGAAAAGAAATGGATTCATTGGCCGATGTAATCAGTTTTGGTTTGGCCCCGGGTGTAGTGGCTTTTTCGTTGTTAAGCCAAAGCACATTGCCTCATTGGATAGCTTTTGCC
Organism: Bacteroidales bacterium; assembly: GCA_021371875.1. Taxonomy (GTDB): domain Bacteria; phylum Bacteroidota; class Bacteroidia; order Bacteroidales; family Paludibacteraceae; genus Paludibacter. The sequence goes on along the minus strand of JAJFVH010000167.1, from coordinate 27,258 downwards.
GGATTTATAATTCCTGTTTTTTCAGCATTACGCCTGGCAAAGTTTAATATCGACGAGCGCCAAACTACTTCATTTATCGGTTTGCCAACGCCGGCCAATGCACTTTTTTGGGTTGGATTGGGTTATTCTTTTTCCGGGTTTTTGATTGAAAACAACTGGTTGGTACTCGTTCTGATTGTAGTTTTCAGCGGATTGCTCGTTGCCCGAATTCCCATGTTCTCGCTTAAATTTAAAAATTTGGCCTGGGGTAAAAATCAGCTTCAGTATATTTTCCTGATTGTTTGCATTCTGCTTCTATCCTTTTTAGGTCTTGACGCCTTTGCGCCGATTATCCTCTGGTATATTTTATTGTCCGTAACTACTGCCCTTTTTAAAAAATAACCCGCCTTATCCCTCTCTCAGTGTGAGGAGCAAGGTAATTCTTTCCTTTTTATTTTTCAATCCGACACGGATTTAGTATTTTTGCAAATTACAAACGAAAATAGAAAAAACAGTGTCGATCAGCATATCCAATCTTTCGAAGAAATACGGGAATCAAAAGGTATTGGCCAATATCGGTTTCGAAATTGGTGAAGGCGAAGTGGTGGGTTTTCTCGGTCCGAACGGCGCCGGAAAAACCACGACCATGAAAATTATTGCCGGAGCTTTGTCGTACAACACGGGATCAGTAAAAGTGTGTGGCTTGGAAGTAAAAACAAACACGCTTAAAACCAATGCATTGATAGGTTATTTGCCGGAACAAAATCCGCTTTATCCCGAAATGTATGTAAAAGAATATCTGTTGTTTGTGGCGGATACCTATCATTTGGGAAAAGAAAAGCATAAACGGGTCGATGACTTGATTGATTTGGTTGGATTGAGACTCGAATTTCACAAAAAAATCGGACAACTTTCGAAAGGTTACCGTCAGCGTGTGGGGCTGGCTCAAGCATTGATTCCGAATCCCAAAGTGCTGATATTGGATGAACCCACAACGGGACTTGACCCGAATCAGTTGGAAGAAATAAGGAGTTTAATTCGCGAACTGGGAAAAGACCGGACAGTGCTGCTTAGCACACATATCATGCAGGAAATCAAAGTAATATGTAATCGTGTGCTGATTATCAATAAAGGTGAAATTGTTGCAGATTATCCTGATATTTCGAAAATCAACTTGTTTGATGAGAATAATTTGCAGTTTGAGGTAGAGTTCTTGAATGAAACAGAGATTCCAGAGATAGAAAATATTTCGTCAGTATCGGCCAAAGGGAATAACACTTATACTATACTTGCGACCAAGGATATTCGTGAGGATATATTTGATTTTGCAGTAAAAACTAAGAATAAGATACTGATGATTAAGCCAGTGGAGAGAAGTATGGAGGAAGTATTTAGGAATCTGACCAAATAATTTCAATTGATATTAATGACTGAATTAGAATTAAAAAAATATCTACAATTAAACTACCCTTTCGAAAATGAAAAATGCGAATGGAAAGAGTTTAAATCCCTTAAAAACTGCATAGCAGGAAAAAAAGGAGAGGATGTTATTTCTTATATTTCAGCAATATCTAACATGGAAGGCGGAACTTTGATTATTGACGTTCAGGACAAAACATTGGATATTGTTGGAATTTCTGATTTTTCAGACTACACAATAGAGAATATTAAATTCAGGATTCTTGGCAATTGTACAAATCTAAATTCAGAAACATTCAATATTGAAGAAATACGCTGTACAGATACAGAAAAAATAATATGGATATTTCAAATTCCAAAACACCAGTATAGATTACCTGTTTATGCTCATAAAAAAGCGTGGCAACGCATTGACAACAACCTAGTTGAAATGAATTCATCCCGTTTAAGTACCATATTAAACGAACTGAAACAGATGGATGATTGGACGGCTGTAATAATTGATGAGGCAAATTTGGATGATTTGGATGAAACAGCTATTGAAAAAGCCAAAAAGGAATTCTTAAAAAGGAATCCAAAATACAAAGAAGAATTCTCAACATGGAATAATCAAAAATTTTTGGACAAAGCTGGCTTAACAATTAAAAGTAAAATTACAAGAACAGCACTATTATTAGTCGGAAAAGAAGAGGCTGAACATTACTTAGGTTCATTTGCAAAAATCCGATGGAACCTGAAAACAGTCAATAACTTAGATAAAGATTTTGAAATATACTCTATTCCGTTTATTCTTAATATAGATGAAGTATATGCTAAAATTCGGAATCTTAAATACAGGTATTTGCCCGATGGTACTCTTTTCCCTGAAGAGGTTCTACGATACGACCCGTTTAATATCCGTGAACCATTGAATAATGCCATTGCCCATCAGGATTATTCTATGAGAGGTAGAATTAATGTTGTAGAATTTGAGGATGATCATTTAGTATTCAGTAATTGTGGCACTTTTCTCCCTAAATCGGTTGAAGATGTTGTTATCAACGATGCTCCGGAAGAAATCTACAGAAATCCATTTTTGGTTTCTGCAATGAAAAATCTTGGGATGATTGAAACCCAAGGCGGTGGAATCCGGAAAATATTCAATTTTCAGAAAGAGCGATATTTTCCATTACCTGATTATGATTTTAGTAATCAAAAAGTTAAAGTAACTATTACAGGGAAAATATTAAATGAAGATTTTGCCCGTATTCTCAAAAAAAATCCTGATTTATCGCTTGAAGATATAATTCTTTTAGATAAAGTTCAAAAGCAAAAACAATTACATGTAGATGAATTAACTTATCTGAGAAAAAAAGAACTTATTGAAGGACGAAAACCGAATGTTTACCTTTCGTTTAAAGCAATTAAACCTACGAATGATGAAGATTTATTAGCCGAATACATTACTAATAAAAGCTTTGATGATGCTCATTTTAAAAAGATGATTCTTGAATATATTCAAAAAGGGGGTTCTGTAAAACGTAAGTCTATTGACAATCTCATTATTCCTAAACTATCGCAAACCCTATCGTTAACGCAGAAGAAAATTAAAGTAACAAATTATTTGGCATCATTAAGAAAGGAAAACAAGATACAGAGCACTGCTTATGCTACTTGGGAAATTTGCAAATGAGTTTTATATGAGTTTTATATGAGTTTTGTGTTCAAATTACTGATAATTAATTTAATACACTCATTTAAACCAAACAGTTAATATAAGTTAATGGAAGAAAATTTCGATATACGAAACAACCAAAAAGGCGAAAAGGAGTTCGAAAATGCTTTGCGGCCGCTGAGTTTTTCGGATTTCAACGGACAGAATAAAATCGTTGAAAATCTGAAAATCTTCGTGCAGGCAGCCCGTATGCGTACCGAATCGCTCGACCATGTATTGTTACACGGGCCTCCGGGATTAGGCAAAACCACGCTTTCGAACATTATTGCCAACGAACTCAACGTGGGCTTCAAAATTACATCGGGACCTGTATTGGACAAACCGGGTGATTTGGCAGGTTTACTCACCAGCTTAGAACCGAATGATGTGCTTTTTATCGACGAAATTCATCGACTGAGTCCTATCGTGGAAGAATACCTATACTCAGCCATGGAGGATTATCGCATCGATATTATGATTGATAAAGGGCCGAGCGCGCGATCCATTCAGCTGGATCTGAATCCGTTTACTTTGATAGGAGCTACAACACGCAGCGGTTTGCTAACGGCGCCATTGCGGGCGCGTTTCGGTATCAACTGTCACTTCGAGTATTACGATTTGGAAGTGATTACCGGAATTATCAAACGGTCGGCGCGCTTACTCAACGTCAAAATTGACGATCAGGCGGCGTTGGAAATTGGCGGTCGTAGCCGTGGAACACCGCGTATTGCCAACGCCTTGCTCCGCCGTGTACGCGATTTTGCACAGGTAAAAGGAACCGGCAAAATCGACATGGAAATTGCCTGTTATGCGCTGGAAGCATTAAATATCGACAAATACGGACTGGACGAGATTGACAATAAAATTCTGAATACCATTATCGATAAATTCCGTGGCGGCCCTGTCGGTTTAACGACTATTGCCACCGCTTTGGGCGAAGATGCCGGAACGCTGGAGGAAGTTTATGAGCCTTTCCTGATCAAAGAAGGTTTTATGAAACGTACTCCGCGAGGTCGTGAAGTTACAGAACTGGCTTACAAACATTTGGGAAAAGTGAAATTGGGCGAACAGGGGACGCTGTTTTGATTATACATAAACAAAGTACACTTAATCAATAATTTAAATGATTTGATTATGCAGCGAATGGATAAAAAGAATTACGAAATATTACTTGAACGCATTTCCGAAGTTTATACAAGAGGGCGGAACAATGCTGCTATTGCTGTAAGTCAATATTTGGTTGAAACTTACTGGAATATTGGTCAGTATATAGTGGAGTTTGAGCAGGAAGGTAATCTTAGAGCTGAATATGGTAAAGAATTACTCCCTAAATTATCAAAAGATTTATCACTATCACTTGGCAAAGGTTTTAGTCTGAGTAATCTTATAAGAATGAGACAGTTCTATTCAACCTATCCAATTTATGCGGAGCTTCCGCACAAATTGAGTTGGACACATTGGGTCGAATTATTGAAAATTGATAATGATTTAGAGCGTTCTTTCTACTTAAATCAATCAATAACTGAAAGCTGGAGTACCACAGAGCTTATTCGTCAGAAAAAAACCTCGCTTTTTCTTCGGTTAGCTGCATCAAAAGACAAAGAAGGAGTGCTTGAATTGTCGAAACAAGGTATAAAAGTTCAGAAACCTGCTGACATTATTCGTGAGCCATATATTCTTGATTTTCTTAAAAGTAGTCAATTGTTTGTCAGTAAATATCAATTGTATCTGCCAGAAAAAGAATTACTTGAAAACAAACTAACTCAAATTCTTCAAAAAAACAACGAATTAAATAACTAACTCAAATTTCTCCCTTTAGGGATTATGGGTATATGGAACATAAATTATACATTTACAACACGCTGAGTCGCAAAAAAGAACAATTCATTCCGCTACACGAAAATAAAGTGGGCATGTACGTTTGCGGGCCAACCGTTTACGGAGATGGACATTTAGGTCATGCGCGTCCTGCTATTACTTTTGATATTTTATTTCGCTATTTGAAGCATTTAGGCTACAAAGTGCGTTATGTACGCAATATCACCGATGTAGGACACCTCGAAAATGACGCCGATAGCGGTGAAGATAAAATTGCCAAAAAAGCCCGTTTGGATGAACTGGAACCAATGGAAGTGGTTCAGTATTACACCAATCGTTACCACAAAGCCATGGAAGCGCTGAATGTGTTACCTCCAAGCATCGAGCCTCATGCTTCGGGACATATCATGGAGCAAATTGAATTTACACAAAAAATTCTCGATGCCGGTTTTGCCTACGAAAGTGAAGGATCGGTATATTTCGATGTGGAAAAATACAATAAGACTTATCATTACGGCAAACTTTCGGGACGTAATATTGAAGATATGCTCGAAACAACACGTGATTTGGATGGACAAAGTGAAAAACGCCGCAGTGTGGATTTTGCATTGTGGAAAAAAGCATCGCCCGAGCACATCATGCGGTGGAAAGCGTCCTGGAGCGAAGGCTTCCCCGGCTGGCATATAGAATGTTCGGCTATGGGCACTAAATATCTTGGCGAAGAGTTTGATATCCACGGCGGCGGAATGGACTTGATGTTTCCGCACCATGAATGCGAAATAGCACAAAACAAAGCAGGCTTGGGCAAGGACAGTGTAAAATACTGGATGCACAACAATATGATTACCATCAATGGCCAGAAGATGGGAAAATCGCTGGGCAATTTCATTACATTGGAAGAATTTTTTACCGGAAATCATCCGTTGCTCACGCAGCCTTTCAGCCCGATGACGGTTCGTTTCTTTATTTTGCAGGCGCATTATCGTAGTACGGTGGATTTTAGCAGCGAAGCTCTGCAAGCATCCGAAAAAGGATTGAGCCGTTTGATGGAAGGCTATGCCCGTTTGCAAAAACTTACCCCGTCGGCTGTTTCATCGGTAGAAACTGCCGGACTTCGTGCCAAATGCGAAGAAGCTATGTGCGACGACCTGAATACGCCTATCGTTATTTCTCATTTGTTCGATGCACTGAAAGCCATTAATTTGGTTCACGATGGAAAAGAAACTATTTCGGAAACAGATTTGAGTGAACTTCAATCTGTTTTCAAAACATTTATCGAAGATATTCTTGGACTAAAATCAGAAGCTGAAGCTTCAGGTGGTAACGAAGCATATAAAAAAGCAATTGACTTGCTTCTCAATATGCGATTGGAAGCCAAACGTAACAAAGACTGGGCAACCAGCGACAAAATTCGCAATGAATTGACAGCGCTTGGATTCGAGATAAAAGATACAAAGGACGGGTTTGAGTGGCGAGCCCCCTAATCCCCCCTAATGGGAAAATCAATGAATGTACAAATTTTTCTATTAAGATTTATTTCCTACTGGAAAAAATATAAAACTAAATAAAAAATGGAAACAACCAGACAACAAAAAATATCGCGGATGTTGCAAAAAGAATTGGGTGAAATCTTTTTGTTGTATGCCCGCAGGTTACACGGTATTTTGATTACCGTAACCACCGTTCGTGTAAGTCCCGATTTGGGAATCGCCCACACACATTTAAGCATTTTCCCGAGTGAAAAAGCGGCTGCCGTCTTGGAACAGGTGAATGCCGACACCAGAGCCATTCGTTTCGATTTGGGCAAACGTGTTCGTTTCCAGTTGCGCATTGTTCCCGAGCTTTATTTTCATGTGGACGACTCTCTGGATTATCTCGAGAATATTGATAATCTCTTGAAAAGTGATCCACCTTCGCCACTGAAAGAAGGCGAAGTTATTGAACTGGATTAATATTCTGAACGACCAATGTCGAATTATAACGCAAAGATGCAAAGCAAATTGCGCGGACTTTCCTTTTCGTTAAGGATAGCCCGCCGCTATTTGTTTTCGAAAAAATCGCACAACGCCATCAATGTCATTTCAGGCATTTCAGCAACCGGAGTTGCCATTGGAACGATGGCATTGGTAGTGGTTTTGTCGGTTTTCAATGGCTTCGAATTATTGATTTCGGACATGTTTTCGGCTTTCGACCCTGATTTAAAGATTACACTTTCGCAAGGAAAAACATTCGATCTGAATACCAATGAATTTGGGCAAGTCCGCAAATTGAAATCCGTCGCGGTTTTTACCGAAGTTGTAGAAGAAAATGCTTTGTTGCGCTATAAAGACAAGCAAATGCCGGCAACCATTAAAGGAGTCACGGACAATTTTTCCAGGCTTACAAACATCGACAGCATTATGTACGACGGGACGTTTCAACTATACGATGGAGCTTTCGAACGAGCTGTTCCGGGAGTCGGCGTGGCAAGTATTCTCGGGCTGGGAGCACATTTTATCGATCCACTGTACATTTACGCACCCAAAAGAACATCAAATATAAACCTATTGCGGCCGGAGAAAAGTTTCAATCAGTTGGGCGCTTTTGTGTCGGGGATTTTTTCGGTGCAGCAACTCCAGTACGACGACCATTATGTTTTGGTGTCGATAAATATGGCCCGCGATTTATTCGAATATGATTCTACCACGGTTTCGTCGATCGAATTAAAGTTAGCTTCAGGAGTCGATCAGTTGAATGTCGAGAAGCAAATTCAAAAGTTGCTGGGTAATAAATACCAGGTAAAAAACCGCTACGAACAACAGGAGAGTTTTTTCAAAATCATGAAAATAGAGAAATGGATAACCTATCTAATTCTCTGCTTTATTTTGCTCATTGCCAGTTTCAATATTATCGGTTCGCTTTCAATGTTGATTATTGATAAAAAAGCGGATATTCAAACCCTGCGAAGTCTGGGTGCCGACAACAGGCTGATTCAAAGAATTTTTCTGTACGAAGGTTGGTTGATTTCAGTGGTCGGAGCTTTTTCTGGGCTGATTTTAGGAACTTTAATTTGCCTGGTTCAGGAGCATTTCGGTATTGTAAAATTAGGTTCGGGTTACGTGGTCGATGCTTATCCTGTTGTTACTAATTTCTCGGATTCCCTGTTGGTGTTTGTCACCGTGCTGTTGATGGGATTTCTGGCGGCTTGGTATCCGGTTCGATACATCAATAAAACAAACCCGAATTAAAATAACTTCTCTTTTTATTCGTTATTTATCAAATTTTATTGATGAAAAAACTCTCCGTTATATTATTGTTCCTGGTCGTTTCATTTGCTTCCTGCAAAACAAACGATCCGGATTTTGAATATAAATACAATACAAACCCGAAATATACCTGGGGTTATGCGGAATTTTTCGGTGCGTATTATAAAGATTATGAAAATTATAACAACGTAATTTCATTGTCCTTGTTTTCCGATTCTTTGTTTATCGACGACGAAGGAAATTTGGATGGAACCGGGCAATACTTGTTTATTGAGGATTTGTTTATCGCTTCAACAGACACTATTTTGCCCGAAGGTGTTTATTCTGCAAGCAAAAGTGGCGATTCCTTTACGTTTTATCCGGGCGAATCGTTTGGAGTTGATGAGATGGAATATACAATTGGCGCCTATATTTATTATATCGAAAAAAACAGTGCTTTTTCTACGATAAAACTTATCGACAGAGGGTCCTTCACCGTAAGTAATATAGGTTCGAAACAAAATATAACATGTAATTTTGTGTTGTCCGACAGCACGGTACTGAAAGGGATGTTCAATGCACAATTACCTCATATCGATCAGTCTGCCACTACGCCATCAAATGCACCACGCAAAAAGCCGGCTTTGAAGCATCCTTTTTAAACCGATCGGAGACGGCAGTTTTGTTGCCTGCATATTGCCAGTACCGACACTAACGGAAAGCAAAACACAGCAGCCAAAAGATAATAAAAAGGAACTTCTTGAAGGTAAGCGAGTGCAGCCCCAACGAAACCCGAATAGAATCCTAACAACAGGGAAACCGTAGTTCCTAAGGCTCCGAAAGCCCATACTATCCAGCTTCGGTCGCTTGTTTCGGGCAATTGCCTTAACACGCGTTCAGAAAAACCATTGTCGGCAACTTCCTGTTTGTTTGCTGTAAAAAATGATTTCAGCAGTTTTTCGTTTTTATCTGTCATTTCCATAACCTGCATTTGTGAGGTAAATACTTAATTTTTCTTTCCCTTTCAGGATATATGTTTTCACGGTTCCAAGCGGGCAATCCATGATTTTTGCAATTTCAACATGTGTTTTATCTTCCATATAAAACAGCAAAACGGCAGTTTGTTCCTCTTTCCGAAGCAATTTTAATGCCTTGTAAATATCCATTTTTTCAGCCGAAAACTCATTGTGTGTTTGATGTTGCCGGTCGATTTCGTATTCGTCGATATCGGCATAATGTTTTTGTGAACGGGCAGAATCGTAATAAACGTTGTAAGCAATGCGATAAAGCCAGGTAGAAAATCCGGAGATGCCTTTGAACGAACTGAGATTCAGATAAGCCTTAATAAAGGTTTCCTGTGCCAGATCGTCGCTCAACGGAGCATCGCCCATAGTCAGGTTCAGGAAGAACCGACGTATGGACGATTGATATTTACAGGTTAACTTGTCGAATGCCGACTTGTCGCCAAACAATGTTACCTGTGCCACCCAGCGGATATCATCCGTTTTGCTCATCGTTTTTTTTCGGCTTATCGAGGAAATGAACCAAAATGTAACCAATGCCTACGAAGGCAGGAACAATTCCCACAATTAACGCTTCATTTCTTTGTTCAACAATAAAATAGATAAGCAACGCTAAACCAACAGCCGACCACAATATCCCGCTTTTCAGGTTCGATACGGTCTTCGCTTTTTTGGGTTCATCAAAAAAATGTTCCGGTACGGTTTGACCCATTTCTAATGATTTCATGTAAATGTCGTGTCGCCGTTGCGATTCTTTGTCGCGGATGTTACCTTGAATAACCAGTACAATAACAACAAAGAGGAAAGGCAAGAGAACGATCATAACAATAGCAGCCGGATTCAATGGCATTTGTCTGCGATTTTCGGCGTCGATACGTTGCATTTCCAATTCTTGTTCCTGCCTTTTCAGTTCGAGCAATTGATCGGACGATAATTTCTGATACAAAATAGAATCTTTTTCGGCTTTACTGAGTTCGGTTTTGATGACCTTAATTTCTTTGTTCACAATACTGTCGACCTTTTTTCCTTCGGCGTTCATTTGCATTCCTGTGAATAAAAGCGCCGTAATCACTAATAATACAATCCGTTTCATAATGTTTTATTTGTTTTTGAGATGATAAAAATACTGTTTGTTTTTCTTTTTAGACGCAACAAGACATTAATTTGGATTTAGAAGACACAAAAAAACTGTTATTTAACTTTTTAGGAGTGTGAAACGCTGGAATGATATAGCTCAAAGTGTTACAAAAAAATAAGGAACACAACATGTTGCATCCCTTATTTTTTTGAAGTTTTGATTTGAATCCGGTCATTTGAGATTTCCTTCGGCAATCAGGTATTCGGCAATTTGAACGGCGTTGAGGGCGGCGCCTTTTTTGATCTGGTCGCTGACACACCAGAAGGTGATGCCGTTAGGATTCGAAATATCTTTGCGGATACGCCCTACGTGAACGGGATCTTTGCCCGAAAGGAATAATGGCATAGGGTATTTCTTTTCGGACGGATTGTCGATTACTTCAACACCTGGAGCTGCTTCGAATGCTGCACGGACTTCTTCAACCGAAAGCGGACGTTCGGTTTCTGCCCAAACACTTTCGGAATGAGCACGCAGCGCGGGTACACGTACACACATGGCGCTTACTTCCACATCGGAGTGCATGATTTTACGTGTTTCGTGGTACATTTTCATTTCTTCCTTGGTGTAGCCATTGTCGGTGAACACGTCGATTTGCGGAATAAGATTGTACGCCAACTGATAAGCAAATTTGCTGACTGTGGCCTGTTCGCCTGCCAGTACCTGACGATATTGCAAATCCAATTCGTCCATCGCTGCTGCACCCGCACCCGAAGCCGCCTGATACGTTGATACATGGACACGTTTGATATGCGACAGGTTTTCGATGGCTTTCAACGCCACAACCATTTGAATTGTTGTACAGTTGGGATTGGCAATAATACCTCGCGGACGAAGTTTGGCATCGGCAGCATTCACTTCGGGCACAACCAGCGGAATGTCCGATTCCATGCGGAAAGCTGATGAGTTATCAATCATAACGGCTCCGTATTTGGTAATATCTTCGGCAAATTCTTTTGAAATACCTGCGCCTGCAGAAGTGAAAACAATGTCGAACCCTTTAAAGTCGTCGCCGTGTTTAAGCTCTTTCACGGTGAGTTTTTCACCTTTGAAGTCATAAACACTACCCGCACTGCGCGATGAGCCGAAAAGGCCCAGTTCAGTCAATGGGAAATTGCGTTCGGCCAACACACGCAAAAATTCCTGGCCAACGGCGCCGCTTGCGCCTACAATTGCTACTCTCATTGTTTTGTAAAATTATAATTTGATTCTTAATTTATTGTTTATATCTTTGCAATACGTATCGATATAACCAGAAATCATACAGCCCGATTTGGGCTACAAAAGTAATTCATTTTAATAGAATTAGCAACATTATGAAAATTCAAATGTTGATTTTTTTGATTTTTTTGCCGATATTTTTGACTGCACAAGTCAATGAATCGTTTACAGATGGTGATTTCACTAACAATCCCCAATGGTCAGGCGTCACTTCGAACTTTATTGTGAACGGCTCGATGCAGTTACAATCCAATGCCGCAAGCGCTTCAACTTCTTACCTTTTTACAGCCTCCGAAGCCATTAACAATGCTGTCTGGGAATGTCGGGTTAAAATTACCTATACTACTTCGTCGTCCAATTATGCTTCGATTTATATTGTGAGCGATGATACAGATATTTTAAACGGCTGCAACGCTTATTATGTTCAGGTGGGCGGTACAAATGATGAAGTTTCTCTGTTCGTTCAACAGGGAACGAAAAAGACAAAAATAATTGATGGGGCAGATAAGCGGACAGATGGAAATCCGATAGAAATACAAGTAAAAGTCACCCGTGATGCCGACGGCAATTTTGAACTTTTCAGTAAATTATCCACAGAAACGGTGTATTTTTCGGAGGGAAAAACACAAAATACACTCATAACGAATTGTAGTTATTTCGGTTTGCTTTTCGCCAATACCTCAACAACTGGTTCGGCATATTATTTCGATGACATAATAGTAACAGGAGAAAAAGCAGATGACAAGGAAGCTCCGGTATGGGAAAATGTAAGTTTTCAGGGAAATGACAAACTGCTGTTGAGTTTTTCGGAAAAAATGAACTTCAGCAATGCGCATTTCGAAGTCGATTACGGAATAGGAGTGCCTTCAGGAGTTGAAATTCAGGCAGATCAAAAATCGGCAATACTTGGTTTTGGTAAATCTTTCGAGAAAGGAATCATCTACACGGTTCAGGCAACTGGTTTAACGGATATGGCAGGAAATGGACTTTCAACAAATTCTAAAATAATCGGAATCCCCGAAGCCATTGAGCCGGGCGATTTGGTTTGGAATGAAGTAATGTTCGAAAATCCCGCTAACTCAGTGGAATATGTCGAAATTTACAATAAATCGGACAAGGTGCTTCATCTTGGGACTACTGTTTTCACAACCAGAAAAACCGATGGAACACTGAATACGGGAAACAAAATTCCCGATAATACACTAATAGCTCCGGCATCCTATCTGGCTCTGTGTGCCGATGTGGATTCGTTGAAAAATTATCATAACGTGCCGACAGAAAGCAATATCGTGAAAACATCGTGGAGCGCGCTGAATAACGAAAAAACGACGATTGTTTTATGTAACAATGCAAAGGATACCATTTACGACGAACTGACCTACAATGTGAAATGGCATCATGTGTTGGTAAAAAATCCCAAAGGAGTGGCGCTTGAACGCATTAATCCCGATTTGCCGACCCAGGATGCATCATCGTGGCATTCGGCTGCATCGGAAGTAAATTACGGCACACCCGGTTATAAAAACTCGCAATACAGGGAACTAAATCCAAATGTAAACCCCGAAAAATGGGTGTGGACCGAACCTGAAGCATTCTCGCCCGACAATGATGGAGTGGATGATATTTGTTTTATCCGGTATGCATTAAATAGCAGCGGTTATGTGGGAAATGTTTTGATTTTAAATGCCGTGGGAGTAAAAATATGTGAGTTGGCAAACAACTTTTTGCTTCAGGCAGAAGGATTTCTGACCTGGGATGGAAAAACAGATAAAGGACAGAATGCAAATGTGGGAATTTATGTTATTTATTTTGAAATATTTAATCCTCAAACTGGGGCTAAAAAGGCTAAAAAATTGCCTATCGTTGTGTCATCCAGATAATTTTGATAAATTAACACGGGATAATCCAACAAATCAGCTATCTTTGCAGTCACTTTCAATAATTTCACCGCAATAGGCACAATAGACTAATTAAACCCCGGTTTATCAATGTTGATTTTGTTTTTGTGGAAAAATAATGATAAAAATAAAATCTATGTGAAACAAACACAATATATAAGTTGACAATTGTGTTTAAAAAAATTTTGAATGGAAAAAGTAAGTTATGCGTTGGGTTTAAGTTTAGGAAACAATTTATTAAGCAGCGGGATTGATCATCTTGATTACGCGAAATTAGCCAGAGGCATCCAAGATGTGCTGGAACACAACAAACCGGAAATAAGTTATCAGGAAGCACAGGCAGTAATTAATGAATTTTTTGAAGCAGTACAAGCCAAAGCAAGCGAAGGAACAATAAAAGCCGGAAAAGATTTTTTAGCTGAAAACGGAAAACGTCCCGGAGTGGTAACTTTAGCCAGCGGATTACAATATGAAGTATTAACCGAAGGCAAAGGCGCAAAACCCAAAGCAAGTGATAAAGTAAAAGTACATTATCATGGGACATTGATTGATGGAACAGTATTTGACAGTTCGGTGAACCGTGGCGAACCAGCTACGTTTGGGACGACTCAGGTGATCAGCGGTTGGGTTGAAGCCCTGCAGTTAATGCCCGTAGGTTCAAAATGGAAACTCTTTATTCCTTCTGATTTAGCTTACGGAGCCCAGGGAGCCGGGCAAGCTATCGGGCCGCACACAACGCTCGTTTTTGAAGTGGAACTGCTGGCAATAGTATGATTTCTTTTCCCGATGGAAGGGATAAGAAGATGGGCAATCTCCAACATTTAAAGTAAAATTTAACAACACAACAATAATTTAATGAAAAAAACATTTTTAGTGCTTATAGCTTTGAGCGTGATCTTTGTTTCGGCGGATGCAAAAGAAAAGAAAGCTAAAAAATCGAAAAAAGAACCTGTCATCGAAAAAATATTCAATAATGCTGTCGACTCGATGAGTTACGCGTTGGGCATGAATGTAGGAGCCGATTTTGCTAAAAATATCAGTTCTATCCCCGGAGGAAAATCGAATATCGACTTGTTGATCAAGGGTTTTTCTACAGCGATGAAAGGAGATTCAACTTTGATGACACCCGAAGCAGCCAATGAATATTTCAGGAATTATATTGGCAAAGCTCAGGCAGTTGAAGCAGAAACTAAAAAATCTGCCGGCGAGAAATTTTTAGCCGAAAACATGAGTGCGGAAGGCGTTAACGTAACCCCTACAGGATTGCAATATAAAGTGCTTACTCCTGCCGAAGGCAAAAAGCCACTTGCACAAGATACTGTAAAGGTACATTATGTAGGAACGCTGGTTGACGGAACAAAATTCGACAGTTCGATTGATCGTGGTGAACCGATTGAATTCCCGTTAAACCAGGTTATCAAAGGATGGACTGAAGGCGTACAGTTGATGTCGGTAGGGTCTAAATACAAATTCTTCGTTCCTTACAATTTAGGTTACGGGGAACAAGGCGCAGGAAACGGGATTATTCCACCTTATGCAACATTGATTTTCGAAGTTGAATTACTGGACATTAAACCATATATTGAACCGGCGCCGGCAGTTGAAAAAATTGATCAGCCTGCCGCGGGAACCAAGGCAACGAAAACGGCTAAATCCCCAAAACCAAATAAGAAAAAGTAAAATTATATAATTATTAATTAAACAATCAAATGAAAAAACAAAGTATTTTTACAATTGTAGCCATGGTTGCTATCTTAGTAATGACTTCGTGCAACAAATACGAAGCTAAAGAAGTAAGTCTGAGCAGCCAAAACGATAGTTTGAATTACGCATTGGGGTTAGCCAATGGTAATGGAATCAAAAGCTATTATCTTTCAAAAGATACTACCGACAAACCTATCGTTGCTTTAATGAAAGCGCTTGACGAAGCATATAAATCGGATGTTAGCAAGGATGAAATGTACAAACTGGGTCTTCAAATCGGAAATTCATTCAAACAACAAAAGAAAAATGGTTTGATGGGTGATTCAACGCTGACGTTTAATGATAAACTTGTAAAACAAGGTTTGGTTAATGCCTTAAATGGCTTTAATGAAGGAATGACTTCGGTTCAGGCTGAAGAATATATCCGTACTGTAATGATGGAACTTCAGCAGAAAAAAATGCAGGCAGCTCCTCAACAACAAGCCCCACAGGCTCAACCGGATTCAATTTCAAGATAAGTATATAAATGATTAAAAAAATTCAAAAATGAAAAAACTGAATATATTTTTCGCAGTGGCTTTGATGACTGCTTTTATTTTCACTTCATGCGATAGTAATAAAGCCAAGTTGCCGACGCTCAAAACCCAACTCGATAGTTTGAATTATGCTTTCGGTTTAGCTAACGGAAAAGGAATTAAAGATTATTATCTGGCTGCCGACAGTGCAAATGCCGACTCACTTAAGGTTAAAATAGCCTCTTTACTCAATGGCTTAAACGATGGTTTGAAAGGCGATGCCGACCAAAGCAACGCCGAACTTACCGAACTCGGTAAAAATATAGGATCGGCTCTTAAAGAACAAACCAAAAGCGGATTAATGGGCGATTCGACATTGAAAGTCGATATCGATATTATCAAACAAGGGCTGGTAAATGGTTTAAAAGGCTCGGAAATACAAATGACGGCTTCAGATGCTCAAATGTATTTGCAAACAACCATGCAGAAAATTCAGGCTCAACAAATGGAAAAACAATACGGAGCAAACAAAACTGCCGGCGAACAGTTTCTTGCTGCTAACAAAAGCAAAACAGGCATTATAACAACAGCAAGTGGTTTACAATACGAAGTAATCAAAAAAGGAAACGGCCCGATTCCTACTGAAACAAGTCGCGTAAAAGTACATTATCATGGTACCTTGATCGACGGAACCGTTTTCGACAGCTCTGTCGACCGCGGCGAACCTGCTGTGTTTGGTGTAAACCAGGTAATTAAAGGCTGGACGGAAGCATTGCAATTGATGCCTGTCGGTTCGAAATATAAACTCTTTATTCCGCAGGATCTCGCTTACGGCGCTCAGGATCAGGGAACCATCAAACCTTTCTCGGTTTTGATTTTTGAGGTGGAACTTATTTCTATCGAACAATAACGATTTGAGCACATTAAAAAACATCAAATTAACAAAAGCCAAAGTTTGAATTAACTTTGGCTTTTTGTTTTTCAAAAAGAAAGCAAAAACAACCCGAACTTCATCTTTTATTTCTAATTTAGTGTAAAATTAAAATATCAACTTTCAATTTTCATTTATTTTCTGTAAATTTGCTGCCTAAATGACAAATTAAATTTGTTTATTATGGAAAAAATAGATCAATTGGATCGTAAAATATTACGAATTATTACACAAAACGCACGTATGCCATTTAAAGATGTGGCTGAAGAATGCGGAGTTTCACGTGCTGCTATACACCAGCGTGTTCAACGGCTTATCGATATGGATGTAATAACCGGGTCGGGCTATACGGTGAATCCTAAAATGTTAGGGTTTCAAATCTGTGTATATATCGGAATTACACTCGAGCGGGGTTCGATGTACAAAGAAGTTGTAGAGGAGCTTGAAAAAATTCCTGAGATTGTCGAATCGCAATACACTTTAGGACACTATACTATTCTGATAAAATTGTATGCAAAGAATGATGAGCATTTAATGCAATTGCTTAACGGCCGGATTCAGGAAATCCCGGGTGTGGCAGCGACCGAAACATTAACTTCGCTCGATCAGAGAATTAAAAGAACAATACCGATAGAATAAAAAAACAGGGCTTCCTAAATCCTTACCTCACCCCAACCCTCTCCAGATAGAGAGGGAGGAAGAAGGGGGGATTTTTGATAAGTACCGGAAAATATTGAATAATAATTTGAATTACAATTTGAAAAAAGGTCTTTAAATCCGCAAAAACCACTTTTATGTTGTTTTTCTCCTTTTGGAGAAGGCCCCTCGCGCTTAGCGAGGAGATAGATTTAAAGAGCTGGAGTTATATATGGAAACAGTTCTCAGCGGCATCCGTCCTACCGGAAATTTACATTTGGGAAACTACTTCGGAGCATTGCGTAACTTTATAGATATGCAAAACGAGCATAATTGCTTTTTTTTTATTGCCGATTACCACTCACTTACCACACATCCCACTCCGCACGACTTACATGGCAATGTTCGCCAGATTTTGGTTGAGTACCTGGCAGCAGGCCTTGACCCTGAAAAATCGACGCTTTACGTACAAAGCGATGTCCCCGAAGTGATAGAACTCTATCTTTTCCTGAATATGAATGCTTATGTTGGCGAACTGGAGCGTTGTACTTCGTTTAAGGATAAAATCCGCCAGCAGCCGGAAAACGTGAATGCCGGATTGTTGACATATCCTACGCTTATGGCGGCAGACATTCTGATTCACCGTGCCACGAAAGTCCCGGTAGGCAAGGATCAGGAACAACATCTTGAAATGGCCCGTACTTTTGGCAACCGGTTTAACCGGCTGTACAATTGCAACTATTTCCCCGAACCGCAAGCTTTTAATTTCGGGAAAGAGCTGATAAAAATCCCGGGATTGAACGGAAGCGGGAAAATGGGAAAATCGGAAGGAGAAGGGAATGCCATTTTTCTGGCTGATGAACCCGAAGCGATTCGTAAAAAAGTGATGAAAGCGGTAACAGATGCAGGCCCGACCGTGCCAAACCAGGCCAAACCCGAAGCAATTCAGAATATCTTCCAGTTGATGCGGGTCGTGTCGGCTCCCGAAACCTTGTCTTATTTCGAAGAACAATATAATAGTTGCCATATCCGCTATGGCGATATGAAAAAACAATTGGCTCAGGATATGATTGCCTTTACTGAACCTATCCGCGAACGCATTAAAGCCATTTCGGCCGACGAAGCTTATGTTTCAAGGGCAGCCCGGATCGGCAGAGAAAAAGCACGCGAAAGTGCGTCAAAAACTATTCGTGAAGTGCGTGAAATTATCGGATTTAAATCGTTTTGAAAAATAGTTTAACGTAAGTCCGACATAAGGATTCATAAAAGTAACTGTACCAACATAATGTCGTATTTTAAATATCCGAAACGAGGGTATTTTACATCCATTGACCTTTATTCTCAACGAGGGTTTCACTTAAAGTGAAACCCTTCATCGCATCCCTCCGACTGCCAATTCATATAATTCCTCTGTATTTTCAACAAAAACAGTCGCCCCCGCGTCTTCCAGTTCCTTTCGCGGACGAAAACCCCACAGAACGCCTGCAAATGGCACTTTTGCATTATAAGCGGTGGCTGCATCAACACCCGAATCGCCTGCATAGAGTACTTCAGTTTTTTCAACACCGGCTATTTGAATAATTTCTTCCAATATGGTAGGATTTGGCTTTACAGGAAACCCCTCGCGCTGCCCCAGAATGGCTGCGAATTCAATATTGGGGAAAAATCTTTTCACTAGATCAACTGTTGCGGCATGCACTTTATTTGAAGCGACGGCCAGTTTATACCCCTCTATGTAAAGCCGTCCCACCAATTCGGTTATCCCGGGATATGGTTTTGTAAATTCATCCGAATGGGCGAAATAATATTGAATAAAATCCGCTTTGAGCATCGACACCATATCGGCATTGCGGTGTTGCTCGGGCAAAGCGCGTTCAAGCAATTTATTTACGCCATTTCCCACAAAGAAACGGAATGCCTCCATCGGATGCGTGGGGAAATTATGTTGTTGTAATGCGAAGTTCACACTATTTGCCAGGTCTTCGATGGTGTCGAGAAGCGTTCCATCCAAATCGAAAATTACAAGTTTGGCCATGATGTCGGTAAATGTATATGGCTTTTTATGCCGGTACAAAAGTAGAATATATTTTTGTATGGTACAAATAGTGTATACACCTGAAATAGATCTATAAAAACAAATTTCAGGACGATACAATTCTTTTTCAACGGTTGTTCTTTTGCTTATCTATAATAAACGACTTATATAAATGCGGTTAATTTGCATAAATCTTCGTTTGGTTTGTCAAATTGAATCCAGTACATGTTCAAATCGTATTTTAACTTTTCTATATTTTCGAAAAACCTATTGTGAGTAACCGCTCTTCGTGTCTTCTTCCACAACATTTCTATTGCATTTAGATCAGGAGAATATGCTGGCAAGAAATACAATTCCAAAACATCGCTCATAGATTCTAACCAAGGTTGCAACAGAAGCGCATGATGATACCTTGCATTATCTAACACCAGTAATATCTTTTTCTTTTTTCCATTGGATTTTACACCCACACAGGCACAAAGCACCAATAACATCAAGAAATCTTTAAATGTCTCGGCATTAAATATTTCTGATTGATTGAATATCAACTGTCCACTTTGTCCCATCGCTCCAAACACACTCATCTTCTGTCTGTCGACAGGCGACTTGATTTCTGGGCAAGAACCCTTTAGAAACCAGCCTCTTGTCAATGAAAGTGTTTGCTTGAAATGACATTCGTCTTGATAAAAAAGCTCATATTCACCGCTACTCAGTTTTTCCTGAAGTTTTTTTTGAAGCTTCTTTTTTTACTGGGTCGGACTTGCATACCGTTGGTCGAGCTCTTTTTAGGCTAAATCCCAATTCATGAAACAAGCGTTGGCTTTGACGCACTCCCAATTCTATCGAATAGGTCTTTTGAATATAAAACGACAAGCTTTTCCCATCCCATATATTAGCCGTAATGCCACTCAACTCAGGTTCTTTCTGAAGGACTTCCTTGATTTCTTTGAGTTCGTTCTCACTCAATTTTTTATTCCTGCCCGGACGCTTGACATCTCGTAAAACCTCAATAGTGCCGGCTTCGTTTACTTTCTTTATCCAATTAGAAACACTCCTGGGTGATTGCCCAAATAGCCTGCCAATGCTATCGCAAGATACTTCCTGGTTTTCTATTTTCAATAAAAGACCATGTAAACGATGAATGAACTTGGCCTCTTCATTCTTGTTGAAATACGACAATATCATTTCTCGTATTTCATTTGCTGAGTTTAATTCTAATCTTTGCATAGTGTTGTGTCCTTTTTTTGCAAAGATACAACTTTTATACGTAATTATATATGTCGTTTATTATATATATCAAAGCAATATCCTCGGACAATAAATCAAAATTGTTGGTTATAAACTCAAATATCCGTTTATTTTCATCATCCCGATAAGCTATCCTTCTGGCTCGGTGTTTTAATCCATTATTTTTTTACCGGACAACAGGAGGACGTATCAAAAGCAAGAAGAACGCAAATTACGCGAACAACCGCAAATTTACACAAATCATAAATGGTTATTTTTCAGTAAAATATTCAAATAAGAAACAGTGTAATTTGTGGAAATTTGCGTAATTTGCGTTCAAAAAACTCTTTTGATACAACCTCTTTATGGTCACTCGTGGGTTGATGTATCAAACAAATCTGCTTGGCTGAACGTTATTATTTTAAGATTAACGTGAGTTTGATATAAACAAAGAACCTTATTCCTATAACCAGATGAATATCAATATTTTCTGCACATCTTGTTTTCGAGGTTAATCAAAATTCCACAAATAGCATGGTGCTCTGCACCTTGATTGAGGGACAGTGTCCCGTACCATTTGTAGGATATTTCAATAAATGTGCAATCATAGGTGCAGCGCACCGAACTATTCTATTCATCCAAATTAATTATCAGCATATTGTAAAATCATTATTCTACTTCTTATCTTATATCGAACTCACGTTAAGTTATTAATCCGTTGACTTAGTTCTGAAAATATTTTTTGGTAAGTGGGTGTAGCTATTCCATGTTTTTGTCCTAACTCTATCACAATACCCGTAAGTGTTTGCAATTCTGTATTTTTACCCGCCTGAAAGTCGCTGTGCATCGAAGCTGTTGTTTCAAAAGGCAATTTTTCAAGTTGATGAATTGTTTTATCGATTACCGACCTATCAATGTCTGCACCTTCAGCATTTGCAACCAGCAACAATTCATCCAGCACAGCCAACAAAGTGGATTTACGAATTTCATCCGTAAGCAAAGCTCCGAAACTAACATCGAAATAGGAAGTCAGCGTGGCCGTGGACGAGATAAAAAAGAATTTTTTCCAGATTACTGACAATATCTTTTCAGAAAAAGTAGCTTCGATTCCAGCATCTTTCAACACTTTTTCAAACGCAACCAAACGGTCGGTTGTCCGATTCTCGTACCCGAAAAACAAACTGTGAACATTTCCCGAACTTTCCACAACGCCCGGCTTGTTCAACCGCCCTACAATATACACGCAACCGTTCCAAACCTCGGTACCTGGCAATAAAGTTCTGATTCGTTGACTTATATCAGCCCCGTTCAGCAAGGGTAAAATAACGGTATTCGCACCCACACAAGGCCTGATCTGATCAATGGTCGATTCAAGATCATAACTCTTAGTCGTCATAACCACATAATCAGCTATTCCTATTTCCAAAACTTGATCCGTTGCAAGCGTAGGTTTCGCCGTAAATGTTCCCGTTTCGGTTATCACGGTCAACCCATCTTTCTGCACTTTTTTCAAATGTGCGCCACGGGCTACAAAATAAATCTCTATTTCAGGATTGGCAGCATAATACTTTGCCAATAATCCCCCATAATATCCGCCGACTCCACCAAGTCCGACAATCACAATCTTTATTTTTATCATTCCTCTTAGATTATAGACCGCAAAATTAGTTTTTTTGCGGATAAGAACAACAAAAAAATGGATTCACCAGCCGGTAAATCTGTTTTTTATTAAAAATTGGACTAATTGATATTTTTTTCACGCTTAAGATAATACAAACAATTACTTTTATTAAAAATAAACGTAAATTTGTGCCGTTATTCTTTACAAGAACTTATCCTGGTGCGTTCCTCTAATGGTAGGAGATCGGTTCCTCAATCCGAAGATAGCAGTTCGATTCTGCTACGCACTACCAATCACTGCCAGAATCAGCATCAACAGTCACTGACCGGAGGGAAATAATTTCTGGAATTTATATAGTTTTTAATAATTAAACAGCTATTTGACAATAATATCACCCCGATGGGGCTTGATTTTTAAATCCAATATATTATTTACCCTGTTTCTTTCAGGTTTATTAAACGAACAAAACTGTGTAGTCCAAGTCCCCCGCTTTGCTCAGACTTGGACTATCCAATGTGCGCAAACTTGGACGAGATAGGGTCAGCAAGTGAAACTTATATTTTCATCAGCCTTGCGGCTATTGTTTGTTTTTCATATTCGCAGAGCAACTCGTAAGCTTCTTTATTGCCCTGCTTGTAGGCTCGTTCCATTTGCTCGCGAAACAAATCGAGATGTTTCGCCAGTTGCTTATCGTCCATGGATTTCATTTGTTCTATGTATTTCCCGGCGTTTAGCAATGCATCGTCTAATTTTTGTTGTGTCGTGTTTTTCATTTTCCCTCCACTATGTTGATTTCATTTTCCGTCAATTCGTAAAGCCGATAAACCTGTTCGTTGAGTTTACTTTCACAATATCTGATTCGGCTTTCAATATGTACTTTCTTGCTTTCAAGATTTTCGGTTTGAAGTTCCTTATGCAGCTGTAATAACTGTTCTACATAACTGATAATCTGGTTGTACGCCGACTGATTTTCTTCTGTTATTCCGGGCAGAGGCAGTTGCTCTACATGGTCTTTTTTTACTTCAGCCAAGGCCTCGCCACGTTCCGGGTTTATTTGGTAATAATAAAAGTCGGTGAGCTTTGAGTTTAAAACTCCCAGTATAAATTTATGATTTAATTTGTTTGCAATTAGAATGTGTAAGTTATTTCGACAAATAATATCTTTACCAATAATTGTTGCAATAATGCTATCGCCGGTCTGGCGAATGATAATTTTTTCTTCGGCTTCAAAAATTTTTTTATCTCTGGGAGCTGCCAACCATTCGCCATACTGAATCCAGCTGTTGTGGTTCCAGCGGTTTTCATATTTATTCATCAAACTTCCTCTCATTAATGGCAGCCAGTTTTCACCTGAAGGCTTAGGTTGATTTACCTTTACAAAAGGTTTTAATTTCATTGTTTCGTTAGTTTGAGGAGGCGTACCTTTCCCCTTCTCAAATGGTTTCACTCCATTATATATTTTTGAAACATCTTTTATAAAAACAGATTTTCCCTTTATCTTCTCAAAAAGAAGTTTTTCATCATCATTTGAAACGACATTGATTACATCTCCATTATCCGGTAAATTATTTTGGTTCAGTTCCTGAAAAAATTCAATTTTTCCTTGCCGGTAAGTGTCAATTATAAGCGATGAGTTTTTGATATAGTCGTTTTTCTCGAATATTAATACGTGTGTATCGACTACGGCTTTAAAAATATGTTCCTTTATGTCGAGTATTCTTTCCCAATAATACTGGTTCATCAAATAACGACGTATATTTTTGAATTTAATGGATTGCAACCATGTGTTTGGGATGATGACACCCAGTTTGCCGCCGGTAACCAACAGTTTTTTGTATCGTTCTAAAAACAGTAGATATAAATCCTGTTGATAATCTTGATAAGTATATTTCTGGTCGAAATAATTAATAACTTCTTTGTCGCTTACTTTTACATATGGCGGATTCCCTATTACAACGTCGAAGCCTGAATTTATGTTTTTATATTCTTCTTGTGGTTCTTTAGCAGTCAGAGACTCAATCAATTTTTCGGTATCGTTATATAATTTTTCAACTTTATGAAACTGTTTTTTATACAGCAGCCTTTTATCAATTTCAACATTTCTGCTGAAAACTTCAGGAAAAGCCATTTCCCAACTGAAGGGTCTTACATGTTTGATTTCTCCAAAATCCAGCAGGCCGTTTCCATAATCCATATCTACCAGGCTGTTTCCATCTTTGATATTGTTTTCGAGCGATGGTAAGACCCTTTCGTGGAACATGGATAACTGATGTGAGATGGAAGCCGATGTTTCACCTTCCATGCATTTGAGCAACAAGCTCAGTTTAGTAACTTCCACCGCATTTACATCAATATCGACTCCATAAATATTATTGAGTAAAATACGCTTCTTTTCGGCTGTGGTAAGGTTGCCTTCGGGCGTTAGCGGATTATTTTTTTTACCTTTGGAAGGTTTACCGTTTTCGGAATAATAATCTTTATGAAAGTCGAGTAAATACTGATAGGCGCCTATTAAAAAACTTCCACTGCCACAGGCCGGGTCTACTATTCTGATTTTACTTATTTCATCGGGTTTTTTCCCTTCAATCAATCTTCCAATCGTATTTCTTACTACATATTCCACAATATATTGAGGCGTATAATAAACTCCACCTGCTTTTCGTACTTCGGGTTTATCCTCAATGACGGCATGATGCGCGGGTGTGATACGGATAACTTTTCCCAGAAACTGTTCGTAAGCGCTTCCTAAAATTTCTACCGGAAGAACCGAGAATTCATACGGACTTAACGGGTAATACATTTCGTTTAAAATGGTTTTTATTACCTTATTGTCAATCTTCAGGTGTTGGCTAATCTGGTCTTTTTTCAGGTTAAATAGGCCGGAATTGTACTTGTCGTCGGCTTCTTTGAAAATGCTGAAAAGATTTTGATAATAATCGCCCTGCTTTATTGCAACCTGTAAGTTCCCGTAAGGCTCTACTCCCCTGTCCTCGGCTATTCGTAAAAAAATCAGGCGGTCAATCGTTTGCTGAACGGCAAAGTTGACTTCATCCTCGTTCAGTTCCTTATTCCGTAAACTGATGGAAGTGGCCAGATAAGTTCGCCAGCTATTGAGCGAAATAAGGAATTCCTTATCGACCGTGGCGGTTCCTTTTTTGTTGGCATTCCCCTGTATAAATTTATCGAAGCTGCCTTTCAGTACACGTTCTTTGGAAAATGTGTCCCAAATAAAGTCGAATTCTTTCAGATAATCTTTATAGTTGATATATTTTATGCGTGCGACCGATGCTCTGTCGGTGGGTGAAGGTTTACGGGTGCAATCGTATATTGAAAATTCTTCGAAATCGCTAATTATGCTGATGGACAACTTTGCATTCCAACCATAACGGCGCACCTGATAAGCCGGCTGTATTTCATCCTTAATGGAAATACTCGGTTTTTTCGCTTCTACAAAAAACAACCGTTTACCGCCGCTTAACCGAAAGGAATAGTCGGGAGCTTTGGTTGCTCTGCCTATTTTTACCTTGTCTTCGTGTATCACTTCACGGTAGGATTGAGCATAGCCCTCTTCGTTATCGATATCCCAACCCAATGCTTTAAAAAACGGGTCGATAAAATCGCGGCGGGTAAGTGTTTCGTTGTAATCCGATTTTTTATAGGAAACAAATTGCTCCTCAAAACGGTCAACCAATTCAGATATTTTTTTATAAGCAGCCTCTTTAGTTATCATTTAAAATAAAAATTGAATAGTATAACACATTTTACCCATCAAAAATACAACAAATATTTATTCATCTAATCTTTTTAGCAAAAAAGAACTAAACTATCTGAAAGAATGCCGGAAACAATAAACAAAGGACTCCTTTTATCAAAGCGTCTTTCGCTTTGTCAGGCCAAAATAAAAGTTCTTCCTCCCCTTCGTTTGCAAACAAGGCGCGGTTAGTCTATCAGTTTTACCGGTAAAATATAATCGGGTATAGTTCGCCGGAGCTGTAACCAAAACCCGGCTTGCCAATCCTGACTGCAGTCCGAAAGCCCTGTCAGCATTTAAGGTTAAAATAAGCCGGGCAAAATCCGTTAAAATGACGTGTTTCGCTTTTCCCCTCTCCACATGGAGAGGGGGCAGGGGGTGAGGTAATTCACTTAAATCTATCCGGTTGGAAGGTTTTAAAAACCGGTTTGAATTATTATATTTTGTTAAACGGCAAACGGGTTTCTCCAAAAGCCCGCCACATGAAAACCCGCATCGGGAGACGGTTTTGAAGCCGTAAAACTGTGTATAAATCATAAAAAAATATAATTTACCTTATTAAACTTTCTTAAAACCCGGCGGTAGTTCATTTGTTTTTAAAAATATTCTTTTTAGTTTTGCATCGGTTAATCGCAGCATTAATCCACTTGTTTACAAAGCGTTCTTTCTTTTTCAATTAAATAATCTTTAATGATTATCCGCAAAAGCTCCTAAAGTTTCAAATAATATATTTCGGTGCGCTGCACCTTTATTTTTATTCGGGATATTATTTCTACCAATATAACGGTGCGCTGCACCTGCCCACAAAAAGGGACAGAGTCCCGATATATTGGTAGAAAATACAAGCAGAAAAAGCACAAAGGTGCAGCGCACCGAAATATAAATTAGGACACATTGCGGATAATCATATAATCTTTTTTCTCTTAACAATTAAAAACTGAATTACCATGTCAAGACAAAATGAAACAGGCATTGCCGTAAACATTGCGAATTTAATTCGCCTGATTGCATTTCTCAAAGGGTATGGCGAAGCTTACAACCCTTCAAACAATGCAATTGCAATTGTTCAACTCGAAAAAATACTCGCCGATGTGCAGGCTGCCGAAGCAGCCGTGAATGCGGCCCTTCCCCTCGAAAAAGCGGCTATCCATGCGCGCGAAGAAGCATTTGCTCCTCTCAAGCCCTTGGCTACCCGTATCGGTAATGCCGTAGTCGCTACCAAAACATCCGATCAGACTGACAAATCGATCAAAGCCATTGTACGGAAAATCAAAGGGGAAAGGGCGGTTCCCAAAAAAGCAACCGAACCCGCTCCCGGTGATACCGACACCGGATCCATCCAGATTTCAGCAGTTCAGGGAAGTTACGACAATCAGGTCAATAATTTGGATAAACTCATTCAGGCTCTGGTAAATACACCCGAGTATAT
>JAJFVH010000061.1 GCA_021371875.1 Bacteroidales bacterium | reverse complement strand
TCAACAGCCGCAGAAAAAATCAAAACATTCAAAAATCTCCTCCTTTGTGGCGGTTTGATTGATGCGAATATCGCCGATATCAGCCAACAAAGTGAAGTTTATCTCATTCGACTCGTTTTTCTTGTCGTGTTTCATCAATTCGTAAAGCGTTTCGTAGTCATTGCAGTCAAAAGTAAACGTTCCGTAATACTCTTTTATTAAATACTTTAACTTTAATAAATCATCTTTGGGAAAATTTAGTTTCATGTACGACAAATACAGTTCGCAAAGTAATCCCCACATCACGGCATATCCGTGTAAAACAGGTTTTTCGATTCGGTACGACAGACTTTCGAAAGCATGGCCGAAAGTGTGTCCCAAATTGAGCGCCTTACGTATATTTTGCTCTTTCGGATCTTGTTCCACCACACGTTCTTTTATGCGAATACTTCGGTCGACCAACTCCTTGAGAATGCCGAAGTCTATATTTTCCAAATCGAACTTCAGCATCTCGTTCCATTCATCGCGGGTGTCAATCAGCGCGTGTTTTACCATTTCGGCATAACCCGAACGAAGATTTTTATCGTCTAAGGTTTTGAAAAAATCGATGTTAATCAAAACCTCATCAGCCGGGGCAAATACGCCTATCTCGTTTTTCAGTCCCAGAAAATTGATTCCGGTTTTTCCGCCCGTGGCAGCATCAACCGCGCCGAGCAAAGTGGTGGAAATGTTGATATAGCGTATGCCACGTTTAAAAGTAGATGCTGCAAATCCCCCGATGTCGGTTATCATTCCACCGCCCAGATTAATCATAAGCGATTTTCGGGTCGCGCCATGTTCGCTTAAATACTTCCAAATGTCAACAACCGAATTGATATGTTTGTTTTCATCGCCACTCGGGATGGATATTAAATGACTGCCTTTCAGTTTCCTCGATTTTAATATTTCCGGCAAACAAAAAACACGGGTGTTGTCGTCGGTCAGGATAAAAATATTCTCCGCCTTTTGATTACCAATTGCTTCGTCCAGTTCGGGAATAAAATCCTTACATATCTTTGTAACCTGTTGATTCATCGTTTTTCAATTAGCCTACAAAGATACTTTTTTCTTTAAAAACATGCGCTACAAAATCCGTGAAACTACATCATTTTTAAAACATACCTTTTGGATGGAGTCAAATATCTTAAAAAACATCAAAATATTTTGTACGCATGAATAAATGTTCATATATTTGCACAAAATTTCAAACATGAATCAAAAACCGGATATAGAACGTATGGATGAAGCTGCTTACACGCTCAAAGCGATCTCGAACGGCACGCGTTTGTGTGTCATTTCTTTACTTTCGGAAAAAGAAGAGATGAACGTATCGCAACTGGGCGAAGAATTGCAATGCGAACAATCTTTGTTGTCACATCACCTCACCGATATGCGAGCTAAGGGCATATTGAATTGTCGGCGCGATGGGAAAAACTGTTATTACTCGCTGAAAAACAAACAAATAGTTCAAATTCTTGAATGTATTCGTACCTGTCAGTGCGTTTAAAAAAATTTGCCACAATATATGAATACATGTTTGAATGAACATGATAACAAATAAAAATTATGATAAAAGAATTTTTTACTAAACATTATCTCAAAATAATTGGTGCAACGGCCGGAGCGGCAGGCGGATACCTGTATTATTATTTTGTCGGCTGCCAAAGCGGAACTTGCGCCATAACTTCGAATCCTTACATAAGTATTGTATATGGAGCGTTGATGGGATATTTACTTTTCGATTTATTTAAAAAGAAAGAAAACAAAGCAGATGGAAACCATTAAAAAATATTTCGCAGCCTGGGATTTTACCCGGATTCTTAAAATGGTAATAGGGCTTGCCTTGTTAACCGGATATTTTTCGACCAAAGAAAGCATGTATCTGGTAGGTGCAATTTTCTTTTCGGCTCAGGCGGTCTTAAATATCGGCTGCCCCGGCGGATCATGTACAACCAATGTCCCGAAAGATAACGAAAAACAAGTGATGAAATTCGATAAATACGAACCCAATAAGAAGAAAACAAATGTATAGTACGTTTTATGTCTCCAAGTCGCAATGCATGACCTGCGACAACAAAGTGCTGAAAACGCTCGGCTCATTGCAGGGTGTTTTCGGAGCCGAAATGGATAGAATTGAAGGACGGATCGTAGTAAATCACACGGATGAGGTAACTCGCGAAGCCATTGCCGAAACGCTCGACTCGTTAGGCTGGAAAGAAATTCCACAGGAAAAAACCGAAGCCGGTTATGATGAACCTTCGATTTGGGGATGCGCCTTGTAAATTGACAATTTCGGATGAATAAGATGAATAAAATTCATGTGGTAAAATAAACAGAAAATTAAATAACAATTAAATAATCAATATGAAACAATTCGCAGGAGCTGTTTTAATGCTCACAGTCATTGCCTTTACTGCATGCGCCGGTAAAGCGAAAGAAAATAATAATAATGAAGTAAATAAATCAACAAACGAAGTAAAACAAATGACACCAATTCATTTAACCAAAGCAGAATTTTTAGCCAAAGTGGCTAATTACGAGACCAATCCGACAGAATGGAAATATCTGGGCGACAAACCTTGTATCATCGATTTTTATGCCGACTGGTGTGCTCCGTGTAAAACTATTGCTCCAATCCTCGAAGATTTAGCAAAAGAATATTCAGGGCAAATTTATGTATATAAAATCGACACTGAGCAGGAACAAGAACTTGCAGCAGCTTTCGGAATTCGCAGTATCCCAACATTGTTATTCTGTCCAATAGACGAAAATCCGCAAATGGCTCAGGGTGCAATGCCTAAAGATGCTTTTAAACAAGCTATCGAAGAAGTACTGCTGAAAAAGAAATAATCCACAAAAAGCCCCAATCTAATAAACCTGCATATTGAAAATTAACTTTCAGATGCGGGTTTTTCTGTTTTGCAGATTTAAACCATTGTTTTTGTTTTTAATAGTTATTGTTAATTATACGAAAGCAATACATAGAAATTAAACCAATTCAACTAACGAAAGTCAAAGCTAACAAATACAACAAAAACGTTTTATAATTTTAAAAATTCAGATTTATGAAAAAGTATGTAATGTTAGCCCTGACAGCTATTTTCACCATGAGTTTTGCGTTGAATGCACAGGAACAACGCCCTCCACGCGGCGAGAGAGACGGACAAAGAATGCAATTTACCGCAAAAGAACGTGCCGAACATTTGGCTAAACAACTGGAATTGACCGATGCCGAAAAGGCAAAAGTGGAAGCACTTTACGAAAAACAAGACAAAAATCGTGAAATAATGCGTGCCGAACGTCAGGAAAAAAAGGCTGAAGCAGTTCAAAACCGCGAAGAGATGCGTGCTCAGTTCGAAGAACGTAGAAAAGCTGAGGATGTTGAACTTGAAAAAATTATCGGTAAAGAAAAATTTGAAAAGCTTCAAAAAATTCGTGCCGAACGTCAGGAAAAAATGAAAGAACGCCGTGAAGAAAGAGGACAAAAAGTACGCTGATTGAATAGCACTAAAAACTCTTGAACAAAATCATCGGAAAATTTTAAACAGTTGCAAAAAGATAAGTTTTGCAACTGTTTTGTTTTTTATAAGTCCGTGTTTTTTATATTTAATCTTGCAAATGCTTTTATATCGGCACGTTGAATCTATATTAATCCATTCTCATCAAACTCCACCGCTCTCCATCCCCCTTCAAATAATTGATGCATGGTACGGAAGCCTGCTTGTTTCAAATTCTTATAAGCAGTGGCAAATCCATCGGTTACATTGGTCGGGTAATGGCAATCGGAATTGACCATCACGGGAATTTCCAGCTCGTTAATGATGGGGTAAAATAACCGGTTTGGATAAGTAATACCATGTCCGGTCAGCGATTTGGTATTGATTTCGAGCAATAAACCTTTGTTTTTTATTAATTGTAAAGTATCGATTACAAGATCGACAAACCAGTTGTCGGCAGGATTGAAGCCGGTATATTTCAATCCGTGATAAGTGATTTTATCGAAATGCCCCACAATGTCGAACCCGCCTTTTTCAATCATAAAAGCAGTTATCTCAAAAAAACGTTTAACTGCCAAGCGAATGTCTCCTCCGAAAAGGATATTCAACCCCTGGTCGAATTCTCTGAAACCTCCATCAATAGTCCAATACTCATTCTCACTGATTTTATCGAGATAATGAATCGACCCGATCGTGTAATCGAGCTTTTTATCCCTGAAAAACTCATTCCTGATATCGGAACATCCGTGAATATAATCAACTTCCAATCCTAAATACAGTTCAATTTTGCTCTTGTATTTTTCTTTCAACCGCTTAAATTCCTTTTCGTAATCTGCGAAATCATCTTCAAGCATAGTCCATTTGGTGAGGAAAGGCAGCGGGGCATGGGACGAAAATCCATACTTTTTAACACCCCGGGAGATGGCAAACCTTACGAAATCTTCCATCGAGCTGCGTCCATCGCAAAATGTACAATGGCTATGATAATTGGAACAATACATCTGAATTTATTTTTTTACAAATATAAAACAAAGCCGGCATATTTCAATGTGTCGTTGGGTTGTAATAAGTATTTCTATCACGAAGCGCTGATAATTAATAATATAGGAATATTGTCATACTATTGTCATACAAATTACATACAAGCATAATGCTTTCGGAATGCAATTGTAATACCACGCATCTACTTTTGCAGTAAAGATTTGAAAAAACAAAAAACAAATAAAATCAATTTAAAAATGAAAAAGCTATTTCTTAATTTTGCTGTTGTTTTGCTTGGTGCAACTACCGTATTTACATCGTGTGATGATAAAAATGACCCGGAACCAGAACCAACACCTACTTCAAAGGAAAAAATTATCAGCTCAGACATTACCGGAACCCGTAACTTAGTTGCAGATTCGACTTATGTTCTCCAAGGGCAGATCAATGTATCGGGCACAATCAATATTGCTGCAGGAACTGTAATCAAAGGCGATAAAGTTACTAAAGGCTGCCTGGTTGTTGTTCCGGGTGGAAAAATAAATGCAATCGGAACCGCTGCTAAACCTATCGTTTTCACTTCGCGTCTTGAACCGGGACTTCGTGCTGCCGGCGACTGGGGTGGTTTGGTGATTGTAGGAAAAGCTCCTGTAAACCAATCAACTGCTACTGTTGAAGGACTGACAAACGCCGTTGAGTATGGTACCAGCGCTTTTGCAACACGCGATGCCGCCGATAATTCAGGAACGCTCCAATATGTTCGTATCGAATTTGCAGGAATCGCGCTGCAACCCGACAAGGAAATCAATGGTTTAACGCTTTGCGCTGTAGGTAGTGGAACTACTATCGACCACGTACAGGTTTCATATAGCGGAGACGATTCTTTCGAATGGTTTGGTGGTACTGTGAATGCAAAATATCTGATCGCCTATTGCGGGTTGGATGATGAGTTTGATACTGACTTTGGTTTTACAGGTAAAGTTCAATTTGCCTTAGGGGTACGTAACCCACGTGTGGCTGACGTTTCAACTTCGAACGGTTTTGAATCTGACAACGATGGCTCGGGAACAACTGCAACTCCACTAACTGCACCTGTATTCTCAAACGTAACTTTGATCGGCCCATGGAAAACTGCTGCTGACAAAAACGTAAACAGCATGTTTGGAGCAGGTATGCATATCCGTCGTAACAGTTCACTTTCAGTTTTCAATTCAGTATTTGCAGGTTGGAACACAGGTTTATTGCTCGACGCAACAACAACTTATGCTAATGCAATAGCCGGTAATTTAGCAATACAAAACAATGCACTTGTTGCAAATAAAGTAAAAGCAGTAAACGGTGCAAGCAGTGTTTCTGAAGCTGACGCACTTGCATTTTACAGCACCTCCTTATTTGCAAATCAAATTATTGCTGATAATGTTACAGCAAAGATTTCAAATTCATTCTACGATGCTACGAAAACCGGAACTGCTGCCATTCCGACGTCTTTTCTTCCTGAGACAGGTTCACCATTACTTTCGGGGGCTGCATTTACCCACACTAAACTTAGCGGTTCGTTCTTCACGCAAACAAATTATATCGGAGCCTTCGGAACAGCCGACTGGACCAAAGAAACATGGGTAAATTTCGACCCGCAAAACACTGTTTATTAATTATAAAGTTCGTGATTGTTTTTGTAAACAAGAGAAGTTGTCTTCAGCAGACAACTTCTCTTGCTTTTACCCCCTGATTTGTAACACATATTAAATTTTATATCCGGCAACCAAAAATCGGGTCTGTGGTGTTATATTTGTAAAATAAAAGTCAAAATCCATATTATGTATAAAAACATATCTACAATCGTACTTTTGTTGATACTTTCAGCAAGTAGTTTATCAGCCCAGACAAGCAAAATCGTTCAAAGTGACGGTTTGTTTTTTACCGATGCCACTCAGACTAAACTATACAGTGGTGAGTTTAAAGAATTTTTCGACAACGGGGCGCTCAAAGTTGAAATGAACATCAAAGAAGGAAAGCCCGAGGGAGCCTACATTGTTTATTTTGCCAACGGAAAACCCAACGAGGTGCGGGCATACCGCAATGGTGAATTTCACGGCCTTTGGCGCACCTATAACGAAGCCGGGATGCTCATTGCCGAAGCCGAGTACCGCAACAACAAAAAAAACGGTACCTGGCACGTCTGGGACGACTCGGGCATCATGCGCTACGAAATGCAATACACCAACGGCAAAAAATCCGGCACATGGTATATGTGGGACGAGAAAGGAAAACTGATTTCGGAAAAGAAATATTGATATTTCGGACGCCTGGTTGCGCGTTCGATGTTCCGCCCGGGTTTCACTATGCAACGGGAAACACGGTAGTTATTAGCCGGAAACACGATAGTTAATACGGAGTTGGAACTCCAACATTCCGATTGAAACATTTTCTTCATATCAATGTATAAACTTTGTAATAGTCTTGTAATGTATTTACAGTTACTTTGTACCATAATTTAAAAGTAAGTATTGTACACAAAATTAAAAACATTATACAAGGTATGAAAAAAATGTTGTTTATCACTTTGGTTTCTTTCATTGCATTGGCAATGAATGTATCGGCAAAAGAAACTGCCGCCCCCGAAGCTAAACCGGCTGCCATCACCGAAACAGCAAGTTCAAACGTGTTGAAAGGAATGGTTTTCGATAAACTCACCAACGAAAGTCTCGCAGGCGCAGTCGTTACATCCAACGGACAAAAAGTTTACACCGACCTGGATGGAAATTTTAAAATCCAGAACGTATGCGATGGTAAATGTCAATTGAAAATCAGCCTGATTTCTTACGAAGATCAAATTATAGAAGTTGATACACGTAGCACAAATTCACTCAGGATTATGTTGAGTCAACGGTAAAAGCAATCATCAAAACTTTTTTAAAAGGCAAATCGAAACAATCGGTTTGCCTTTTTTGTTTGTTGTTTAATAATTAAGATTTTGTCATATCTTTGTAACAGATATTACACAGTCCCGAAACAATTCTTATGTTACTTTGTAACATAATTTTAAAACAATGAATTATTTATGAATCCTTACCGAATTTTGGTTGTAGATGATGAAGAAGATTTGTGTGAAATACTTCAATTCAATCTCGAAACTGATGGTTATCATGTGGATGTGGCTTACTCGGCCGAAGAGGCATTGAAAAAAGACCTATCCGTATATAACCTGTTATTATTGGATGTGATGATGGGTGAAATATCCGGCTTTAAAATGGCCCGCATGTTACGCGATAATCCGAAAACCGCTTCCATTCCGGTTATTTTCCTCACGGCAAAGGACACCGAGAACGACCGACTGACTGGTTTTAATATCGGAGCCGATGATTATATTTCAAAGCCTTTCTCTATCCGTGAAGTGTTGGCACGTGTAAAAGCCGTCCTTCGTCGCGTCGAAGCAAAAAAAGTGGAGGACACTCCTGCAGTCGAACTCTCATACGAAAGCCTGAAAATGTCGCTCGGTAACAAAAAGGTGCTGTTGAATGGAGAAGAAATCCCATTTACCAAAAAAGAATTTGAAATTCTGAAACTCTTTCTGGAAAACAAAAACCGCGTATTCACCCGCGAAGAAATGCTTACACGCGTTTGGTCCGACGAAGTCATTGTACTCGACCGGACAATCGATGTTAACATTACCCGCTTGCGCAAAAAAATCGGCGAATACGGCAAAAACATTGTTACCCGTTTGGGTTACGGATATTGTTTCGAGGGATAAACACATTGGCTATTGATTCATTTACCATTTTTTTGCGTATTGTTTGTTTAAACAGTAAATGGTGAAATAGTAAATCTGTAAAATTATGACTTTAAATCGACGACTTTTTCTTTATTTCTTCAGCATATTTTTCCTGATGATATCTGTAATTACTTTTTTTCAGTATCAGCGTGAAAAAGAATTCCGTACAGAGCAACTGGATCAGTTGCTCTCGACTTATAATTATACATTGGATAAATATATCGGAGAACGGGACTGGACAACTGAAAGCCTGAACGATTTTATAACTGTGTTTCCCGACACCTCGTTGCGCGTTACACTTATTGACCTTACAGGAAATGTCCTGTTCGATAATTCGGTAAAAAAAGGCACAAAACTCGAGAATCACCTGCATCGGCCCGAAATACTAATGGCCAATTCAAAGAAAACGGGTAAAGCTATCCGGCATTCAGCCACAACGGGTAAAGATTATTATTATCTTGCCCATCGATTCAAAAACTATTACATCCGTACTGCGCTGCCTTACAACCTGAACCTGAACAGTATGCTTAAAGCCAATACTTTCTTTTTATATTTCATGGCTTTTATACTGGTATTGGCATTTTTTGCTCTTTTCTTTATTTCGAAAACCTTTACCGACTCTATTGACCGGCTTCGTGTTTTTACCCAAAAGGCCGAGAAAGGAGAAATCATGGATACCGATATTCGCTTTCCGAACGATGAATTAGGTGAAATAAGCAACAATATCGTCCATTTGTACAAACGGCTGTTGAGAGCTAAAGACGAAGCCAATCAGGAACGTGAAAAGCTGATCAAACATCTTCAGATTTCGCAAGAAGGACTCGGCATCTTCTCGTCGAACAAAAAAGAAATACTTGCCAACTCGCATTTTATTCAATACACCAATATCTTGGCCGATTATCAATCAGAGAGCTCGGATGAAATTTTCAATTTGCCGGAATTTGAAGAAATCAATCTGTTTATCGACGAAAGCCTTCAAAACGATCAACTGACACGCAAAAGGGTGGTTTTCGAAAAAAACGGTCGTATGTTCATGGTACGTTGTATTGTTTTTCAGGACAACACCTTCGAAATATCGATTAATGACATCACGGCACAAGAACATGAAAACGAATTGAAGCGCCATCTTACCCAGAACATCTCACATGAATTGAAAACGCCGGTGAGCAGCATTTTGGGATATATGGAAAGCATTCTCGAGAATCCCGATTTGAGCCAGGAGCGCCAACGGTTTTTTATAGAACGATCATTTCAGCAAGCCCAGCGCCTGAGCGCTTTGTTGCAGGACATTTCAACGCTCAACAAAATTGATGAAGCAAAAGAACTGTTTAAAAAAGAACCTTGCGACATAGCTCAGGTGATCGAAGATGTTTTGTTTGATGTTCATTTACAAATCGAACAAAAGGGATGTATCGTTCTGAAGAACTACCCGCATCCGCTTCCAATTCAGGGAAACCGCTCGCTTATGTATTCAATATTCCGGAACTTAGTTGACAATGCGCTGGCTTATGCCGGCGAGCAACTGACTATCGACATCAACTGCTATCGCGAAGATGAACAATTTTATTATTTTTCCTTTTCCGACAATGGCATAGGTATTTCGGATGAACATTTAAGTAAGATTTTTGAACGTTTTTACCGCGTCGACAAAGGGCGAAGCCGCAAATTGGGAGGAACGGGACTTGGTTTGTCCATTGTAAAAAACGCCGTCCTGTTTCACAAAGGCAACATATCGGCGAAATCGCTTCCTACCGGAGGGTTAAGTTTTATTTTTTCGCTCCGGAAGTTTTAAAAACACGTCAGTAATTGTAAAAACGTCAGTAAATTGCGATTTACTGACGTTTTGTTGGTGCGCCGAGCATGGCGAGTATATTTGACGGTTCAAGTCCGTTATGGGGGCTATCAGTTGCCAACCATTAGCTAAAGGCAAGGGTGTCCATCGCGAGGTGGAATCT
This sequence comes from Bacteroidales bacterium, assembly GCA_021371875.1. GTDB lineage: Bacteria > Bacteroidota > Bacteroidia > Bacteroidales > Paludibacteraceae > Paludibacter. Next base: position 2,273 of record JAJFVH010000061.1, on the reverse strand, counting down.
GAAGGAAGCCGGAGGCAAACTTCTGGCCTGACGAACAGAAATCACATTAGGCATTGTAAGCCGGGTAAGGTTGCAAAACAAACTGAAGCCCCAAACTATCCGGAGGCTTACGGTGTATATGTGGCAGGTAGATGGAAGGAAAGACTGCGTTCTTACCCGGGGAGGTCTCACGGACGGGTGGAAACAGAGTAAGAAGCCCGGTTGAAACAAGATTTATCGTGAGAAGTCAGCCGAGGCCATAGTACCAGGGTTTTCTAGGAACCAGGGGAAGGGCTGAACCAAAGGAGGTGTGGGTCAATGAAAGTTACTGAGGGAGACGACTTAAAACACAGACAACTTCGATATGAAGGCTATCTGCAAAGGATATCTGCGGAACAGAGAGAGTATGCAGAAGCGTGTGGGTCACCAAAGATGACTGAAACCGACAACACCAACACAGACGAGCAGAGGGAAGGATTGCTGGAGCAAATTCTAAGCAGAGGAAATCTGAACCGTGCCTACAAACAGGTAAAAAGAAACAAAGGTGCGGGTGGAATTGACGGAATGCAGGTAGATGAACTTCTACCCTTCCTGAAAGAAAACAAGAGTGAACTTGTGCAAACCCTCCGGGACGGTAAATACCGGCCCAAACCCGTACGCCGGGTAGAAATACCCAAAGAAAACGGAAAGACCAGAAAACTGGGGATACCAACCGTAGTGGACAGACTCATCCAACAAGCCATCTGCCAAGTCTTAAGTCCAATATTTGAAGAACAGTTTTCAGACAACAGCTTTGGATTCCGACCGAAGAGAAGTGCTCATGATGCGCTTAAAAGATGCCAGACCAACATCACAGAGGGCTACAAATATGTAGTCGATATGGATCTGGAAAAGTATTTTGACACGGTCAACCAGAGCAGGCTCATCCAGATATTGTCGGAAACGATAAAAGACGAACGGGCTATTTCGCTCATTCATAAATTTCTGCGAGCAGGGGTTATGGTGGGCGGAATGTTTGAAGACAGCCCCGAAGGAGTGCCGCAAGGCGGTCCACTAAGCCCATTACTTGGGAATATCCTGCTGAATGAGTGCGACCATGAACTGGAAAGACGTGGACACCGTTTTGTGCGCTACGCAGATGATCTGCTGATATTCTGCAAGAGCAAGAAAGCAGCCCGCCGTACATTGACCCATATCCTCCCATACATCGAAGAGAAACTATTTCTCAGGGTGAACAGGGAGAAAACCCAGGTAGCTTACGTAAGCAAGGTCAAATATCTGGGGTACAGCTTCTACATCTGCAAAGGAGAAGGGAGACTCAGAATACACCCCAAGAGTGTCCGTAAATTCAAGGGTAAAATCCGGGAAGTCACAGGGCGCAGCAACGGGATGGGAATTGAAGCAAGAAGAACTCGCCTGAACCAAGTGGTTCGAGGATGGATGAACTACTTCAAGCTGGCAGATGCAAAGAAACTGGTACGGGGATTGGACGAATGGATTAGGAGTCGCATGCGGATGGTGACATGGAAACGATGGAAGAGAGTCCGCACACGTTTCCAGAACCTCAAGCGCTCGGGAATCAGTGAAGAGCGGGCTTGGATGTGGGCAAATACAAGAAAAGGCTATTGGCGTACTGCCCATAGCCCAATTTTATCAAGAGCCTTATCCAATGAAAGGTTCAAACGTGCTGGATACCTCAGTCTTATGGATTGTTACTCTGCGAAATAATGTGTAAACTTTGGAACCGCCGTATACCGAACGGTACGTACGGTGGTGTGGGAGGTCGGCTACCCAATTAATGGGTAGCCTCCTACCCGATAGATGGTAAAAGATTTGACTACAACCTCAACTATTGATACATTATTACTTGGTTTCCCACTATTTTCGATAAATAGGGCATTTTCTGCTTCTGCTCCATTTCGGCTGGTTTAGACCTAGCAGGGGTTATCTACCAAAACCATTCAATTTTATCAACAGATGAGTCCTCTACCACATAAAAGTGCCGAAGCTAAAAAAGTCGAATTAAGCTATAATTATAGATGTTTAGTATCTTAATAATTTAATAGTCGCGGGAATGCGGATAATAGAAGGAGGGGAAAAGCAATATTGGAAAAGATACAAGTGCAATTTAAAAAACTGGTTTCATGGGCGCTTTTGCCGGAATATGAGATGCGGGGTGCCGTGGGCTGTGATATCGCTCTTGCTAACCAGGAAGATATAATTCTATATCCCAACGAGATCAAGAGCTTTCCAACCGGTTTTGCCATAATGATTCCATCCGGTTATGAAGCTGA
>JAJFVH010000139.1 GCA_021371875.1 Bacteroidales bacterium | reverse complement strand
GAGCTGAGCAAACAAATAGTAAAATTGCTAAGATTCAACGTATGGCGCAAGGATATCATAACTTCGATAACCTGAGAGCTGCTATACTCTTTTTCAATGGAAATTTATCCTTGTTTCACACGATTAACGATTAAACCTTTTTTATAAAAAACCGGATATTATTCCTCATTCCATTTTTTCACAATATCAATAAATTTATTGCGGTATTCGTTCGGGTCGAATGACTTAGCCGTTGTTCCAAGGTTGAGTACCATCGTTTTATTGGCAGTTCCTTTATATTCCGATTGTTTCAGTATCAGACCGAAAGCAGTGAGCGATGCTGCAAAACGCATATTTTCGGAAGCCGATGCAATTGCGACAGGAATAGATTTAATTTCATGTTGCAATAACCTACTTTCGGTTTCGTTTGGTTTTTTGTAACGAAAATCGAACTGGGCATATTTCCCAGCTGATAAATTGGTGGTTAACACCACTTCATAAAGCGCTGTGATAGTTTGTGATGAACCAATTTCGCCGGCATCTGCAGAGTCGTTTTCAAAATCTTCTTCGTTCAGCGAACGATTTTCATAACCAATCAAACGGTACGAACTTACTTTATCGGGATTGAACGTTATCTGAATTTTCGAATCCTTGGCGACAGTATAAAACTTTGCCTTCTCGTTTATAAAAATCTTTATTAATTCATCGGCGCTGTCGATATATTCGTAGTTTCCATTGCCTTTATTGGCAATTTGCTCCATCATGTGATCGTTCAGGTTTCCGGTTCCCACACCCAAAACAGTGAGATAAACGCCACTTTCACGTTTTTCCTCAACCAGTTCAACCAGTTCATCGGTTGATGATGGACCCACATTAAAATCACCATCCGAACCAATTATAATGCGGTTATTTCCATTGGGTATAAAGTTTTCGAGTGCAATTTCGTAAGCCGTGATCAAGCCTTTTGCCCCGGCAGTAGAGCCGCCCGCGCCTAATTTATCGATGGCTTTCTTGATTTTCGTTTTGTCATCGCCATTAGTCGATTGTAGCAGTACGGCGGCATTGCCGGCATAAGTTACAATGGCTACTTTATCGTTATCGCGAAGCTGATCAGTCATTAATTTAAAACCGGATTTCAGCACTTCAAGCTTGTCGGGCGAACTCATAGAACCCGAAACATCAATCAGAAAAACATAATTTGAATTAGGTAATTCGTTATCAGGAATTGTTTTCCCTTTCATGCCCACGCGGATAAGATGATGTTCAGCATTCCAGGGGCATACGGCTATTTCCGAGTTCAAGGCGACATTTTCGCCCGTAACAGGTTCGGCATAATCAAAAGTAAAATAATTGATAAATTCTTCGATACGTACTGCCGCTTTCGGTGGAGTTTGTCCCAAATACATGAACCTGCGCATATTGGCATACGCACCACCATCGGCATCCACCGAGAAAGTTGAAACAGGCTGATCGTTCACATTAACAAAAGGATTTTCGTCGTACTCTTTATATTTTTCGTTCGAAGCCTGCTCGTTTCCATTCTCGTATAAATAAAGACCTGAATATGAATCATTATAACTCTCACAACCTGAAAATAAAACCGCTAATAAGATAATAAAACTAAATTTTTTAATTGTTTTCATAGACTTATGTAATTATGTTAATAAAATATTTTGTGATCAGTAATTATAAAAATTCTCGTAACCAATTCCTAAATCAAACCGGCCATTGGTGATGGCAACCGGTTCGTCGCCAAAGAACGTTTTGAATTTAAAAGTCCCCGATATAATTGTTTTGGTATATACTTTATCAATATATAAATTTTGTACTCGTTTAAAATGAATTTCCCCTTGAATAATTTTAAGCACAGTGGAAGTCATATCTTCGGTTAAAGTTACATGGCAGTTTTCATCTTTTAAATTCACAACCGAATCGTTCAACGAAATTAAATCGGGATAATCGGCAGGAGCATAACCGATTAGTTCAATTTTAAGCGACACATTCCTCTGATTCATCGAACCATTCAAATACAAATTAAAGGTATCAGGATGAACAATAATTTTAGCCGGCAAATCGTTGTAGGTCGAAACAAATACGTTTCGGTCGATGTATGCGCCAAAAGTATTGTAGCCCCATTCGGAATAGATGGGCAGACCCGGAAAATCCGTGTCCTCGATAAACACTGTTTTCGACAATTCGAAATCTTCTGATGCACACGATGTAAAAAAGACAGCGATAACAATCAGTAGCGATGAAATATATTTCCTCATATTCGACATTTTTAAAATTTACGTTTTTATTTGAAAGGCAAATTAACTGAAAACTGAATTCCGGAGAATTCATCCATATTCACCAAAGTTGAGTTATTTGAAGTAAGGAAAAACGAAGGGAGAAGCAGCTCTACGTTGAGTTTTAATTTTTTCAAGGTATCAATATTCACCCCAACAGAACTATATAGTGTTGAATAATAAGCATTTGACTTCAAATCCAAATCGTCAATTATATCCTGCTTATATATATCCATGGCATTATCTTTAAAATCAATACTCGTGTTGGTGTTCAGTTTGAAACTAAATTCAGCACCAACTTTAAAATAAAACGAAATATTTCTGATAGAGAAAGGACTGATTTTGAGCTCGAAGGGAAGACCGAGATAATTTGATGTTTCACTGATGTTTTTCACCCTGGCATATTCGGTATTTGTGTTTTCGCTGTTGTATCGTAAAAAGAAATAACCGCCCTGGTCGGCATTTGCTTTCGACAAATCGGTAAACAGGTTCGTAAATCTCAATCCCGAACTCACCGACATTTTGTTTTTGAAAAAGCTATATTCCGGCTTAACGCCAAAAAATACGACAGTATTATCTATGTAAACGTTATTACTGTTATAACTATCATAATAATACGACCCAACATCTTGACGTACAGTCCAATTATCACTCAAAGTTGAATTTACGGCATTCGAACCAAATTCTAAATTAACCGAAAACGGATTAGAATTTTGGGCAAACAAAAAACACACATTGACTGTGAACAGAAGCAGGAGAAATATCTTTTTTAATCTCATAGAACAAAAATTATGAAGGTTATTAATAAATTCAAGATGCAGGATTTTAAACTTTCGTTGCGTAAAAACAAAAAAAATCCATAACTTTTTTAAAAGTTATGGATTTTTGAAAACGAAATAGAAAAATTTTCATTTTCCCACCAATTCACCAGGCCGCCCACGCAAAGCGCTCCATGTCTCATCGACAGCAATCTGGGCGACAGGTCGTAAACCCGCTAAAGCAAAAACATCCCAAGCCACATCTCGCTTTATATTTTACCGCCACCGTACAAAAACAAACGACATGATTGAATCTGATTTTATGATTTACTCTATGTTTCAAACATTAATCAAGCAATTTTCAGGTGATTTCAGCTTTTCTAAAAAATTATATATAATTTTGATTTACAATCGTATAAATTATATTACTTGATTTTAAGTAAAAAATATTGTAACAAATTAGAACAAAAAGGAATAAATACTTATTTTAGTGCTCTGAAATCAATAACAACAAACACATGCTAATTATTGGAATTGCCGGTGGAACCGGTTCAGGAAAAACAACAGTGGTGCGAAAAATAGTGGAACGCCTGCCCGAAGGAGAAGTAGCCATTTTACCTCAGGACTCTTATTATCGCGACAGCAGTCATTTACCACTCGAAGAACGCCTCGAGATCAACTTCGATCACCCAGACTCCATTGAATTTGAATTACTTACACGCCATCTAAAGGATTTGCGAAAAGGAAAAACCATCGATCAACCTATCTATTCCTATCTCACCTGCACACGGGCAGCCGAAACTATTCCTGTGAAACCCTGTCATGTTGTTATTGTCGAAGGCATTCTGGTGCTGACAAATCCCGAATTACGCAAAATGATGGATCTCAAGGTTTTTGTAGATGCCGATGCCGACGACCGGCTGATGCGTGTTATCAACCGGGATATTGTTGAACGGGGACGCTCGGTGAATAAAGTGATGGAACGATACGAATGCACGGTTAAGCCTATGCATCTGCAATTTATCGAACCTACCAAACGTTTTGCCGATCTGATTATTCCGCAAGGAGGTAACAATCACATAGCCATTGACATACTGACTAAATATATTGAGAATAATTTGAAATAAGATTGATGCAATGATGAGTTGATGTGTAAATTATTAATGAATTTAGCGATTTAAACAATTAATAGCAACCCCAATAATTTAAGATCGTGGAAAGAAAAAATGAAATCCTGTCATTAGGTTTTGAATTTGCACTTGATATTGCCTTACCCTTGTTCTGGATTGCTTATAAAAATTACAAACATTAAGAAATCATTTTCAGCTATAATTTCCAGACTAAAGAGCAAACAACAACGTAAATCACCCAATCATCACATCAATAAGTTTATGAATCTGTCCGACTTACCAAAAATCATGTTTCTGGATATTGAAACAGTTCCGCAAAAAGCTGGCATTTCAGAAATCCCCGAAGATTTGGCGCATTTGTGGGAAGAGAAATACAACCTCATACGGAAGCGCATGCCCGAAAAATATACCGACGAAACTTCGGCCGCCGAAGCGTTTGCAAACAGCGCCGGCATTTATTCCGAATTTGGTAAAATAGTCTGTATATCAGTTGGCTTTATCTATTTCAAAGGATTGGAGATGCATTTCAGAACCAAATCATTTGCAGGCGATAATGAAAAAACAATTCTTGACGATTTTGCTCAATTGCTTACAAAATTTTGTACCACCAAAGAGCACACACTTTGTGGACACAACATCAAGGAATTCGACATCCCTTATATCTGCAGGCGCATGTTGATAAATGGTATAAGCCTCCCGTCTGTATTGCAAATTTCAGGCAAAAAACCCTGGGAAATTTCGTTTATCGACACACTTGAATTGTGGAAATTCGGCGATTATAAAAATTATACATCATTAAAATTACTAACCGCCATATTCGGAATTCCTACCCCGAAAGATGACATCGATGGCAGCCAGGTAGCCCGTGTTTATTATGAAGAAAAAGATATTGAACGCATTGCCGTTTATTGCCAGAAAGATGTTGTAGCAACAACGCAGGTGTTTTTGCGAATGCAAAACATACAGGGTTTTAAAACTGAGAACATAGAATTCCTGTAAAAAATTTTATGCAAAACAAAATAATTATTTTCTGCTTTATCATCAGTTTGTTCGTTTTTCCGGCTTGTAATCCGGCCAAAAATGATCAAGCTCAATCATCTCCCTGTATCGATCTTGAACAAATTAAACAGAGAGACACCCTAAAAGTCGGAACTATGTATGGTTCCACTTCTTATTTCCTTTACAGGGATGAGTATATGGGATTCGATTTCGAAATGGCTGAAAATCTATCGAAAACAATAGGGGTAAAACTTAAAATTGTGGAAGCAAAAAGCGAAAGGGAACTGGAACATTTGCTGCAGGAACGAAAAATTGACATTGCAGCCTACAATATCATAGAAACCAAAGAATTAAAACGACTTTTCAACTTTGTATTACCCCAGGAAAAATCGTATCAGGTATTGGTTCAGACAATAAATGCCAATACTTTGACTGATGTAACCGAACTAAAAGGCAAAAAAATATACGTAAAACCAAATACAATATTTAAACAAAGGCTCGAAACATTGAACAAAGAATTAGGCGGTACCTTTGAAATCGTTGAAGCTCCCGACTCCTTAAGTTCCGAAGACTTGATTGAAATGGTCGCTGAAAATAAAATCAGTTACACAGTCGCTTATTATAAAACAGCACAACTCTATAAATCGTTATATAAAAAATTAGATTTGCATTTGCCCATTGGTTTTGAACAATATAACGGTTGGTTAGTCCGGCGCGAAAGCAAGAATTTTTTGAAAACCATTCAGTCCTGGGAAAAATCACCGGAAAACGAATTGCTCCAGACAAACCTGATACATAAATACTGGACCAGAAGTATCTTCTTTTCACAAAAAAAAGTCAAAATTCCAAAAGGCGCTATTTCGCCTTACGATCATTTTTTCAAAAAATATGCGAGGGAAATTAACTGGGATTGGCGGCTTTTAGCCGCAGTTGCTTTTCATGAATCACGTTTCGATTCGTCACAAGTTTCGTGGGCAGGCGCTTCGGGTGTAATGCAACTTATGCCCAGGACAGCCGCCAATTTCGGGTTAACACGCAAAACCGTTTTGAACCCCGAAAAAAATATTGAAGCCGGAGTGCAATATATTAAAAGCCTGAATCTTTCGTTCCGCAAAGTTGAGAACAAAGATGAACGCATAAAATTCATACTCGCAGCATATAATTCGGGGCCTGCTCATGTATTGGATGCCATGGCATTAGCAAAAAAACACGGAAAAAATCCTCAAATCTGGTTTAACAATGTGGAATATTTTCTTATCAAAAAATCGGAACCCGAATTTTATAACGACCCGGTTGTAAAATACGGAAGATTCAGGGGCAAAGAAACGGTGGCTTACGTTGTCAACACGCTTGAAACTTACGAAAAATACTCAAGCAAGAAATAAAATCCGGGCACCGCGATTAATTAGTGTCATAAAGAAAACTCGGTGTTTCATAAGAAAACGCCAATCTCTGCGTTGCACTCGCAGCAAAAACTAAATAAACAGCCCTTCGAACAAAGCATATCAGCTTTGTGTTTAGGTTGATACATATATCAGTGAAGCCGTCACTTCTAATATTGCTGAATTATCGTTAGCGACGGCTTCACTCTGTTTTTGAAAAAACAAACGTCAAAATAAGGCTAACACAACTATACTTTCTGTAAAAATTACCGATAAAATGAAAAAAGCTGTCGTTATTGGCTCAACTGGCATGGTTGGAACACAACTTATTGAATTATTGATAAATTCAAACGAATATTCCGAAATTGTTTCGTTAGTTCGCCGAACGAGCGGAATCACTCATCCTAAACTCTCAGAGCATCTGGTCGACTTCGACAAAATTGAAACCTGGAGCCCATTTGTAAAAGGCGATGTATTGTTTTCGTGTATGGGTACAACGATAGCCAAAGCAAAAACCAAGGAAAACCAGTATAAAATTGATTATTCATACCAGTACAATGTGGCTGAAACAGCTTCAGCCAATGGCGTTCATACCTGCGTCCTGATTTCGTCGGCAGGAGCAAATCCAAAATCGACCGTATTTTATTCAAAAATGAAGGGACAACTCGACGAAGCGGTTTTAAAACTTCCTTTCAAAAATATCTTTATTTTACGCCCTGGTCAATTATACGGCAACCGAACAGAAAAGCGTTTGGGTGAAAAAATCGGATTATCGGTTATGTTTTTTTTTAATCGCGTTGGAATCCTGAGAAAACACAAACCTATCCATGCCCGCGAAGTAGCCCAAGCCATGATCAATATTGCCGAAAACAAGCAAACTGCCATTGTTACTTCCGGCGATATTTTTAAGTTGATTTAATCATTCTCGGAAACTTATCAAATAGATTAATCAAAAGTCACGTTAAAAATAGATTAATTTTAAATTTATTAAAATAGCTGAATGCAACTAACTATTACCTTTGCGCATCATCTCCCTAAAATTTATTGCATGAAAAAACTGTTCTTTACCTCACTCCTGCCTTTTTTGTTTTTCACTTTCATTGTAGCACAAAACCATACCATAAGCGGATATATTACCGAAGCAAAGAGTGGTGAAACCCTTATCAACAGCTCGGTTTACGATGCGAATTCACGCAAAGGAACTGTCAGTAACAGTTACGGTTTTTATTCGCTTACATTACCAAAAGGTAAAGTAGAGATGCTTTTTTCGTATGTCGGATTTACTTCCGAACGTCGTATTTTCAACCTTACAAAAGATACGGTTATCAACATCGACATGCACGAATCGATTGAATTGAAAGAAGTTACTGTGGTCGGGTCACAAAAGGAAACAGGAGTGAAGGGTTCTCAAATGAGCGCCATCGACATTCCTATTTCATTGATTAAAAGTGTACCCACCCTTTTTGGTGAAACAGATGTCCTGAAAGCTTTGCAGTTGTTACCAGGCGTGCAGGGAGGTGTCGAAGGCTCGGCAGGATTTTATGTGCGTGGCGGTGGCCCCGACGAAAATCTGTTTTTGCTCGATGGTGTTCCGGTTTACAACGTCAATCATTTAGGCGGATTGTTTTCGGTATTCAATGCCGATGCGATAAAAAACGTTACACTTTACAAAGGCAGTTTTCCTGCCCGTTTTGGAGGAAGGCTCTCGTCGGTTCTCGATATCAGAATGAACGATGGGAACAATAAAAAGTTACACGGAAATATAAGCGTTGGCATTGTTTCATCAAAATTCAATCTCGAAGGACCGTTGTTCGGCGAAAAAACCACTTTCAACATTTCGGGGCGACGCACCTATTACGACCTCCTGGCACAACCAATTCTTAAAATATATGCCAAAGACGAAGATATGGACAAATTGACTGCAGGTTATTATTTTTACGATTTAAACGTTAAGATAAACCATAAATTTTCAGATAAAGACCGCCTGTATTTAAGTGCTTATATAGGAGATGACGTGATATACAGCGACATTCGTGAAAGTTACAGATACGATAATTCTGGCAGTGAAGAAAACCGAATCAGGCTAAACTGGGACTGGGGAAACTTTATCACGGCCTTACGCTGGAACCATATTATCAATAATAAGTTGTTTATGAATACAACGGCAACTTACACCCGTTACCGTTTTAACATGTCGGTGGGCGCTGATACCGAGAGCATAACAAATACACCGCCAAGCACAACTAAAGAATCTATTACACTCGGGTATCGTTCGGGCATTGAAGATTACGGAGCAAAAATAGATTTCGATTATGCTCCCAACCCAAATCACGAAATTAAATTCGGCGGAAATTATATTAACCATAGTTTTAGGCCCGGGGTTCAGGTTCTGAGCAGCAAACTTGCAACCGACAGCACAACACAATCAATGGATACCACCATTGGCAATCAAAATATTTACACGCATGAAACGGCTTTGTACGCCGAAGATAATTTTAATATCGGATCGTTCATTAAAGCCAATATCGGGCTTCATTACTCGGCTTTCTTTGTTCAGGACAAATTTTACCATTCATTGCAACCGCGATTGGGGCTGCGTGCACTTATTTCCGACAAATTATCGTTCAAAGCAGGTTATGCACTTATGAACCAATACATACATTTGCTTTCCAACTCGAATATCAGCTTACCAACCGACCTTTGGGTTCCGGTAACGAAACAGATTAAACCCATGAAATCGCATCAGTACTCAGCCGGATTGTTCTATAATTTCCGTAATATCGTTGACTTCTCTGTGGAAGGATATTACAAATCGATGGACAATCTGATTGAATATAAAGATGGTGCTACATTCCTGGGGTCGAGCACCGGCTGGGAAGAAAAAGTAAGCATGGGACGCGGCTGGGCTTACGGGCTGGAGTTTCTGGCACAAAAATCGATAGGAAAAACCACCGGATGGGTCGGTTACACCTGGGCAAAATCGGAACGTCTATTCGACCGTCCGGGAGAGGAAATAAATAACGGCGAAATGTTTCCGGCGAAATACGACCGCCGGCACGACGTAAGCATCGTTGTTTCTCACAAATTCAGTAAAAAATTTGATATAGCGGGCACCTGGGTTTACAGCACGGGAAACAGTGGTTCCTTAGGGTTGCAAAACTATTATGCCTCCCCAATACCCGGGGAAGAATATAATTACAATAATTCACTGCCGTATATCAGTAAACGAAACAATTACCGTCTACCGGATTATATGCGCCTGGATTTGGGCGTGAATTTCCACAAACAAAAAAAACACGGAATACGGACATGGAATTTCAGCGTATATAACGCCACCAATCAAAAAAATCCATTTTTAATTTATGTTTCGTCCGATTATGATTATAATCCGGAAACAGGGGAATATACCGAAAAAAAATCGCTCAAAAAGCTGACAATTTTCACTATTATTCCATCAATAAGTTATACCTATAAATTTTAAAAAACCGGACTAAGTATATGAAATCAATTTATTTACAAACAATAATATTCAGTTTATTTGCTTTAATTGTAACTTCGTGCGAAACCGAGATTGAATTTCGTGGCGACGACACGGCATCATTGCTGGTTGTTAACAGCATATTATCGCCCGATTCTGCTGTAAAAGTTCATGTATCCGAAAGTAAATTTTTTCTGAAAGATGATTCAAGTTTCGAAAACGTGAACGATGCAATTGTAAATCTTTGGGTAAATGGCAGTTTATACGAACAGCTTTTAAGTACCGGGCAAGGCTTTTATGCCGGAAATTACATCCCTAAAGCTGGAGACATTATAAAAATCACCGCTAAAAACAACAAATTTCCCGAAGTAAATGCCGAAAGTGAAATCGTTCAGGCAACCCCGATTGTATCGGTTGACACAATGATTCATGTTTCCGATATTTATCCCATAGTAAATGGCTATGGTAATTATTTGGATACAATCGGATATTCAAAAATGACGGAAATGAAAATAAGCCTCAAATTCAACGATCCGCCAAACCAAAAAAATTACTATAAAATAGCAGTTAAACTGAATCAGGAATATAGCGATGGTAGTAAATATATGAGAAATTATTATTTCTCTTCCGACGATTTGGTTTTTGGAAATACGACCGAAGCAGGTATTTTCGACGAAAGCTCATACCGTCTTTATCATGAATTTAACGACGATCTCTTTGATGGAAAAAATTACAGCTTAAAACTCAACTCTTCATTCATTTCAATCGTTTATGATAACAATCCTTCAGGCGGCACAAGCGACCTGGAACCGGTTGAAATTGTAAAAAACGAGCTGATTCTTGAATTACAAAGCATTTCAAAATCCTATTATTTGTATTTAAAAACCCGTAATGCAGGAAGTTCTGTTATCGATTTTTTCTCAGAACCGGTACAGATTTACAGCAACATCGAAGGTGGAATAGGAATTTTGGGAAGTTACAATACATCGAGATTTAAAATCGATATACCGAAGACCTTTACCGGAGAATATTATTACTAAAGTCAGTAAACTTACAATCTGAAACAAGCAAACCGAATATTGTAAATATATCAAACAAAAATTCCTCAAAACGCATCTGTTTATTGCAAATAAGCCGAGCTTGTTTTTATATACAATATCAATTTGAAAGTAAATATATCAACTGGAAATTAACGCTTTATATTAAATAAACACTGACAAATCATTTTTTTGTTTTTTTCATTCCAAATTAAAATTAATACTGTATTTTTACGTCGTTTTCCGGCATCGGGAATAGAACAATCCTGATAATCCGTTATTGAAAACCATTCAATCTTAAAAATTACAACACTTATGAAAATTGGAGTTCCAAAAGAAATTAAAAACAACGAAAGTCGTGTTGCCCTGACCCCGGGAGGGGTTCAAACCATGGTAAAAAACGGTCATGCCGTTTATGTTGAAACAAATGCCGGAACAAACAGCGGCTTTAGCAACGAACAATATCGCCAGGCGGGTGCACAAATACTATCTACTCCCAAAGAAATATTCGATATTGCCGACATGATTATGAAGGTAAAAGAGCCTATACCGCAGGAATACGAATTTATCCGGCCGAATCAACTACTCTTTACTTACTTTCACTTTGCATCGAACGAAACACTGACACACGCCATGATCAAGAGTGATTCCGTTTGTCTGGCTTACGAAACGGTGGAAGTGAACAACACTTTGCCTTTACTGATTCCTATGTCGGAAGTAGCCGGACGTATGTCGATTCAGGAAGGAGCCAAATATCTCGAAAAACCCAAAGGCGGAAAAGGAATTCTGCTGGGCGGCGTTCCGGGTGTAAAACCTGCCAACGTGCTCGTGCTTGGCGGTGGAATTGTGGGAACACAAGCCGCCTTGATGGCAGCCGGATTAGGTGCAAATGTTACTATCGCCGATATTTCGCTCCCACGCTTGCGTTACCTGAGCGAAATCATGCCTGCTAATGTCAACACCGTTATGTCGTCGCAATACAATATTGAACAATTGCTGCCGCTTACCGATTTGGTGATTGGCGCCGTGTTGATTCCGGGAGCAAAAGCGCCCCATTTAATTACCAAAGAAATGCTGAAACTTATGCAACCCGGTTCGGTATTGGTAGATGTAGCCATCGATCAGGGCGGCTGCTTCGAAACATCGAGACCTACAACTCATGCCGAACCTGTATATCAGGTGGAAGGCATTCAACATTATTGTGTGGCCAATATTCCGGGTGCAGTTCCGTTTACCTCCACCCTGGCTTTGACAAATGCCACTCTGCCTTATGCAGTGAAGCTGGCTAACCTTGGTTGGGAAAAAGCCTGCGAAGAAAATGAAGATTTGCGTAAAGGGCTGAATATAGTTAATGGCAGTGTTGTTTGCCAAGCTGTGGCCGACACATTCGGATTGTAATTCAAAATCCTGATAATTTATTTCTTATTTACCCGACCTTGTAGCTTATGGCTACGGGGTCGGGTATTTATTTTACCGTATTTTTACGATTTGAAATCTCAAATATCATTGTGTTCATTATCCTTTTTTTGTTGTCTGAAATTCTTCGGAGTCTCGTAATAAACTTCCCTGAAACATTTTATGAAATAATGAGATTGATTAAATCCTGTGAGATAAGCAATCTCAGATATATTCAAATCACTGTTTCGCAACAAATTGACTGCTTTTCTCAATCGAACAGTACGAATAAACTGATTAGGCGTCTGCCCTACCAGCGAACGGAATTTTCGGTGAAGAACGGTTTTGCTTACATTCATTTCTTCGGCAAATTCATCGATTTTAAATTCTGCATCCATAAAATGGGCTTCGATTACTTTCATCGATTGTTGTAAAAATTGATCTTTCGGATCGAAATCTATATCATTCGGGTCTGGTGAAATAAGTTTTCCCAGAAGTTGTGTTCTTCGGTTTTGACGTGTTTGGGTGATGTTAATCACTTGATTAATCAAAGTATCGGAATCGAATGGTTTTTTAATATATATGTCAGCCCCCGATTTATAACCTTGCAGTTCGTCGTCGGTCGATGATTTGGCGGTAAGTAAAATAACAAAAATATCGGCATATAAGCTGTTTTCTTTAATTTTTCGACAAAGAGTATAGCCATCGGTCTCGGGCATCATTACATCCGATATTACAATTTCGGGCAAATAATCCGACAACATCTGAAAAGCTTCAGTGCCGTTTTTTGCTGCTATAACAATAAAATGTTCCGACAGTTTTTCGCTAAGATATTTTCTTAATTCATCATTGTCTTCTACAACAAGAATCGTTGTAGCATCTTCTTTGCTAATTTTCAAATGATGGATTTCATTATTGCTTTCAATGGGTTTATTAATCAAATTTACGGGTAAAACGATATTGATCTCCGTTCCAATCCCAACGCTCGACGAAATCGAAATATCACCGTTAAGCATTCCGATAAATTGTTTTACAACATATAATCCAAGTCCAAAACCTTTTGATGTTTTGTCCTTTTCATATTTTGGTTCGCGATAAAACTTCTCAAAAACTTTGGACTGATTCATACGCTCAATACCCGCACCATTGTCTTTAATATTATATTTTAATGTGGTTTCCGACTCATCATATTCCAAGAATATTGTTACACTTCCACCTTCGGATGTGTATTTCAATGCATTGCTGATGAGGTTGTATAAAACTCGTTCAATTTTAATATGATCAATCAAAATATTCAATTCATTTACATTGGATTCAAATTGAAGGTTTATATTTTTTGATTTTGCCAGATAACTGAAAGAGTGAAAGATTAACCGGGTAAAAGATACGATTTCAATCTTTTTCTCATTGAGTTTTGTGTCGGAAATTTCAGCTCGTTTAAAATCGAGGATTGTATTCAAAATATCGGATAAGAAAGATGCGTTTTTAGCAATGATTTCAAGCTTTTCCCTGTTTGGATCATCTTTACTGCTTTCGCGAAGTAAATCGTTGGCGGGAGCAATGATTAATGAAAATGGGGTAAGCAAATCGTGCGAAAGTCCGGCAAAGAAACTCTCTTTCTCCTGTAATAATTCTTGTTTATTCTGATTCTCAATCTCCTCCAAACGTTTTGATTGCCGCTTCTTCAATCGTTGAAAAACAAACAGCAAACCTAAACCGGCAACAATTAAAATCGCAGTTACAAGACTAAAATAAAACCAGCCTGTTTCCCACCAGGGAGGAGTCACAATAATTTTCATTGACCAACAAACTGTTTGGGTATTTACACCATCGAATTCACGTATTTCGAGGACATAGCTACCGGGTACAAGTTGCGAAAACATAATCGGACGTGATAAATCCAGTTGCTGCCAGTTGTCGCCGAATTCTTTGAACCGGTATTGATAACGATTAATATAATAGTCGGTGCCTGTTTCGGTAAACGATAGTGAAATCCATTTCGATTTATACGACAATTCAAGTGAAGTGGTATATTCGGTTTCCTGGTTGAGAATAACTTTTCGGTTGATTTTTTCCCCTACTTTTACTTTGTGATGATTGATTTGCAGCTCAGTGAGTAAGATTTTGGTTTTATTAGGTCGGTTCAGGGCTATTTGCGGATCGATAACAATTAAATAATCGGTACCTCCAAACACGATATGTTCACGGTTGTCGATCATCATTCGGGTCGAAGATAAAATTGTGTGATATCCGAAAATAGATGAATTGATTTCCCTGATCCTTTTTTCCGCAGTCAGATAACAAAAAATTCGTCCGCCTATCGAAAACCATACATTATCATTCGAATCGATTGTCAAGTCTTTGATTGCTCCATGCGGTAACATATCCGAAGGAAAAACCGATTGCGTTTTTAGCGAATCTGTTTTTTCTATTTTCAGTAAATCGGTCGAAGTTCCGATCCAAAGACAGTCGTTAGTTTTACTTTTTGCAATACTGTAAACAATTTCACCCGAAATAATTTCGCCATTTGTTTCAATTTTATTTGTTTGGGTATTAAACAGAAATAACCCATTATGTGACGAAATCCATAAATGTTGCTTGTCAAATTCCGCAAAGCCGGTTATTTCGTCTCTTCCGAACGAATCGTAATGGATATAATCCATCATTTTCCCTGAATTTCGATCCGGACGAACCGAAATCAATCCGTTTTGTTTTGAACCGACCCAGATACGTCCATCTTCCGTTTCGAAAAAAGAAGTAATTTTCTCAAGTTGATTGTCGGCTTTAAAAGTTTGAAAAGTGATATCGGAAGGGCTTTTTTCGGATCGAAATGCATAAAGGAATCCGAATCCGTCGTGACCGACTAATGTATAATGCTGATTAGTATAGGATGAAAGGATGTATTTACTAAACACATCATTATTTTTTATTCCATCCGATTTAGGGATTAAATTGTTTGTTAAAAGATTGCATTGATATACTCCATTTCCCTGAGTCCCGACAATAATTTGATTATTACCGATTGAAGAAAGAGACATGGCAGATGCAGGAAGTTTGCCCGAAAGCGGGAATTTACTGATTCCGTTTTTTTCAGGATTAAACCGGTAAATCCCTTTTCCGAACGTTCCAATCCAAATATTGTTATATTTGTCCCTGTAAAGATAATTAATCAACGAAGCATCCAGATTTATTTTTGATAAAGCAGAAGTTCCTTGTTTTGTGGTATTTACGATTTTCAATCCATCACCCCAAGTTCCAACATATAAGTTGTTTTCGGTTCCTTGAGTTAAACGAAAAGTGGATAAAAATTCTTTCCCTTGATATTTGTTTTCACTTGTTACACCGGTTGGTTTAATGCCTTCCCATTTAATTTTAAGCAGTCCGGATGACCATGTTGAGCACCACAACGAATTTTTTTCGCCATAATCTAAAAACTGAGTTACAGCAATACTACTATTTTCTGTACTAAGCCATTGATTTTTATTTATATCGTATAAAAAGTAACCGAAATATGTTCCAATCCATATATAACCTTTCGGTTTTTCGACAATACTGGAAATGATATATCCCGAAAGGGATTCTGTAACAATATATTTACCTGAATGCGTTTTGTCCGGAGTTAATTTGAAAAGCCCTTCTTCCCAACTACCTATCCAAATGTTTTGTTGTGAATCTTCAAAAATGGAAATAACTCGATAGGGGCATTTCCCGTTGATTAAATCATGTAAATGAAGGAATTTATCTGTTTTAGGATTATAAATATCCACGCTTCCTGTCTTAAGTCCTATCCATAACATTCCTTTCGAATCGAACATCAAAGTTTCAATGTTATTCTCGGTCAAACTGTTGGATTTCCCATTTTCCCGTTTGTAAATTTTAAAATTCCTGCCATCAAACCGGTTCAAACCATCGGTTGTTGCAATCCACATAAAGTTTTCGTTTTCACAAATGGATGTAACTTCAATACTCGATAAACCGTCGATGACATCGAAATGACGAAACTCCTGTGATGCGGACTTTAATGAAAACAGTATAAGCAACAATAAAAAAGAGAATTTTTTCATTTATAGACTTGTTTTGTTCTGCAAATTTAAATCATATTTTTATATTACAATAGTGAAAAATTTCATTTTCTGCCTTGAAATGTAATTAAATACAAATTGAGCTATTCATTGCAATTATTATGTTATAGTTTGCTCTGTTTTTGTTATATAAAAATGTGAGATACTGCCTATCTTTGCGAAGTAACCTTAAAAAAACAAAGTACCAATTTTCAATTTCTAAATATTTACAAATGAAAAAATCATCCATTTTTATTTTAACATTATTCATTTCCCTCCCGTTTGGTAAAGCATTTTCAAGTTCATTCTCCACAAATGATCCTAATCGATCCATTGATATTATTCCAAAGCCGCAAAATATTGTTTTACAAAAAGGAGAATTTGTTCTTTCATCCAAAACATTTATTTGTTATTCAACCACAGGATCGAAAAAGGTAGCTGATTTTTTCAGCTCAAAGTTAAACAGAGCCACTGGAATTAAATTTAACACTACCAGGAAATACTTAAAAAACAATTCAATACAATTAATTATCGACACAACTTTAATTAAAAACAACGAAGGTTACAAATTGACTGTAAAAAACAGAGTTATAACTGTAAAAGCTAAAACTGCTCAAGGACTTTTTTACGGAATGCAAACGCTCATGCAATTATTTCCTCCTGAAATTGAAAGTAAAACTGTTGTGAAGAATATTAAGTGGTCAGTTCCTGAAATCATTATCAACGATGAACCCCGATTTGAATATCGGAGCGTAATGCTGGATGTTTGCCGCCATTTTATGCCGGTCGAAAGCATAAAAAAACAGTTGGATGTCTTATCTCTTTTCAAAATCAACACTTTTCACTGGCATTTAACCGACGATCAGGGTTGGCGAATAGAAATAAAAAAATATCCAAAACTCACCGAAGTCGGATCAAAACGTGTTGAACCTGATGGACAAATTTACGAAGGATTTTATACTCAGGATCAAATTAGAGAGATTGTGAACTTTGCAGCCGAACGATTTATAACCATTGTTCCCGAAATTGAAATGCCCGGACATTCGATGGGAGCAATCAGTGCATACCCCGATTTGGCTTGCTTTCCGAAAGATTATAAAGTAAGAAACATAATGGGTATTGAACAAGATGTTTACTGTGCCGGAAAAGAAGACACGTTCAAGTTTATCGAAGATGTAATTAGCGAAGTAATATCTTTGTTTCCAGGACAATATTTTCATATCGGTGGCGACGAATGTCCGAAAGAGAGATGGAAAGTTTGTCCGTTGTGCCAACAACGGATAAAAGATGAAGACTTAAAAGATGAACATGAATTGCAAAGCTATTTTGTACAGCGGGTTCAAAAAATTTTAGCACAACACCAGAAAAAGATGATTGGCTGGGATGAAATTTTGGAAGGCGGGTTAGCTCCTTCTGCAACCGTGATGTCATGGCGGGGCGAAAAAGGTGGAATTGAAGCGGCAAATATGGATCACGATGTAATAATGACTCCAAGCACCGAAGGGATGTATCTCGATTATTACCAGGGTGATCCGAAAATTGAACCTGTGGCAATCGGTGGATATGTAACGCTCGAAAAAACATATATTTACGACCCGGTTCCAACTACCATCCCAGTAGAAAAACAAAAACACATAAAAGGGGCACAATGCAATGTATGGACGGAGTTTATGTTCAATCCTGATATTATCGAATACCGAATGTATCCGCGAATTTTAGCTTTAGCCGAATTGACATGGACTCCAAAGTCACAAAAAAACATACTGAATTTTTATCAGAGATTAAACAATGCTTTAATGCGATTGGATGAACATCATATTAATTATCATATTCCGCAACCCGAACAACCAAACGGTTCGTGCAATTTTATAGCTTTTACCGATTCCGTTACATTGGAATTCACAACTTCCAGACCGATAAAAATGATTTATACGCTCGATGGTTCCGAACCTACAATTAATTCCATGCAATACACCGAACCACTTCATTTCAGGAAAAGTGCTTTGTTGAAAATTCGTTCCGTTTTACCCACGGGAAAAATGTCGAAAACGCGCACAATTAAAATTGATAATCAGAATTTAAATATAGCAACAACTCCGGTTAATCTGAGAAAAGGATTGAAACTGAGGTATACATTGGGTAGTTTTCTTTCTATGAGTGAAATACCCAAAACTTCCATTTGGAAAGACACTGTTGTGACATCAGTAAGCGACATTGCAGGAATTAAAGGATACGAACCGGTTCTATCGAGTCAATATGCAGCCATAGCTCAAGGTTATGTAAATATACCGGATAACAGCGTTTACTTTTTATCTTCAAATTATGAAAAAGTGTGGATTGATGAGAAATTAATAATATGCAATGAAGGGGAAGTAAAATTAAACTCTCGTAACGATAGTTCTATTGCATTAGAAAAAGGGTTTCATGAACTGAAAATTGAATTTACCAATAACAATTATGGATTCTGGCCTTCAAGTTGGAGTGATGGAAGTGTAAAGTTACGTAAATCAGACGAAACTCAATTTAAACCAATAACTTCAGAAATGATATTTTACTAAGTTGTAAATCAACAATATAACTAACTATTTGGAATCGTATATATTCTAAAGTTGATATTAAATTCAGCAACAATATTTATTTGTTATAATCAGACATAAAATTGTTATTTTTTAAAAAAATGTTGTTCTACTTTCGTACCATAAATTTCTAAATACTATTTAAATGAAAAAACACGAATTACTCAAAACAAGATTTATAATTGTCTTGTTGGTGCTTTTCAGCACATCAGGGGCTGTTTTTGCCCTGCCATGGCAAAATTCAGGTAAGAACGAAGCCGTTTCGCCTCCTGAAAAAGAAATTAAAGTTTCCGGGAAAATTACGAGTGCTGATAATGAGCCAATTATCGGGGCATCTGTACGGGTCGAAGGAACCACAAACGGTACAGTTTCGGATGTAAACGGATATTATTCGTTGAATGTTTACATAGGAGCAAAGTTAACCTTCTCTTATGTCGGCTACAAATCAACCACAGTACAAGTTTCAAGAGCCGGAGAACTGAATCAGGTTTTACAAGAAGATTCAAAAGTGATGGACGAACTTGTGGTTGTAGGTTACGGGGTACAAAAGAAAGCTACATTGTCGGGTTCGATTGCCGGAGTGAATGGCAAAGAAATTCTCAAATCCCCTGCGATGAATGTTACAAATTCATTAGCAGGTAATGTGGCAGGATTGGTTGTTGTAGGCCAAAGCGGTGAACCGGGAGCCGATTATTCATCTTTATATATCCGTGGTACTGGTTCATTGAACGATAACAGCCCCCTTATTGTGGTGGATGGCGTTCCCAATCGTTCACTTGAACGAATCGATCCTTCCACCATCGAAAATATTTCCGTCCTGAAAGATGCATCTGCAGCTATTTATGGTTCTCAGGCTGCTAACGGCGTTATACTTGTTACCACCAAACGCGGAAAAGCGGAAAAAATGGGAATCACTGCCAGTTATTCTGCCGGATGGAGTCGTCCAACTTACCTTCCTGAAGTTTGTAATTCTGCCGAATACGCTACTTTAGTAAACGAAGTAAACCAATATGCAGGAAAAAATCCTATTTACACAACCACCGAAATTCAAAAATTTGCCGACGGAAATGATCCGTGGAAATATCCGAACACAAATTGGTTCAACGAAGTGTTGAAACCGTGGTCGATGCAACATAATGCCAACATCTCCATGTCGGGCGGCACTGAAACGGTCAAAACATACGTCTCTTTATCCACTCGTTATCAGGATGGTTTTTTCAAAAACAGCGGAAGCAATTACGCCCAACACGATTTGAAAGCCAATATCGATGGAAAAATCAATAAATACATTTCGTTGGGCGTTGATTTCACCGGACGTATGGAACAAGGGGATTTTCTTTCGGTAGGTTCTTCTACATTGTTCTACGAATTACAATCGGCAAGTCCGTTGCTCCCTGCACGTTGGCCCAACGGATTAGCGGGTCCCCCACTCGATTTACAAGTGCAACATAACCCTGTGGTTCAATCTACTTCTGCCTCTGGTTACAATCGCACTGATAATTATGTATTCAATCTTACCTCAAGATTAACTGTAAAAATTCCCGGAATTGATGGTTTGACGTGGACAACAACCGGAGCGCTTGATCGTGGGCTTTATTACACAAAAAAACTGAATAAAAAATACGAATTATATACATGGGATGGCACTTCGGCTGACGCCGATGGAATTCCCGTGCTGGTTAAAGGGTTGTATGGCGCATCAAGCAATTTAATGCAACAATTTGAATTAAGTAAAGAATATATGGTCAATTCACTTCTGAATTATCAACATACATTCAATAAAGTTCACGATATTGGCATTTTAGCGGGAATTGAAGCTTTTGAAACTACTTCAAACTGGTTTAGTGCCGAACGTAGGGATAATTCGATTGAATATCCCGAAGAATTGAATTTCGGTAACGATAACGAACAATATAGCAATGGTTCAAACCCCGGAATCGATAGATGGTTTAACTATTTGGGACGCGTGAATTATGCATATTCGGGCAAATACATGCTGGAATTTGTGTGGCGTTATCAAGGTTCAAGTAAATTCTACGATACAAATCGATATGGATTCTTCCCCGGAGTATCGGCGGCTTATCGTATTTCGGAAGAAGATTTTTGGAAAAACAGTAGTATCAACAATGTGATTAACGGGTTAAAATTCAGAGGGTCGTGGGGCTTAACCGGAAATGATAAAATTGATTCATACCAGTTTATGTCGCAATATGCAAAATACTGGCAAAATTTTGTTACAGGTTCCACATCAAGTAATATGGCTGCTTATTACGAAAGTTTAGCCGGAAATATTAAAGCACATTGGGAAGAAGCTCGTCAGTTTGATGTGGGCTTTGATTTAAATATGCTGAACAACAAGCTGACACTTACTGCCGATTATTTCAACAATTTAAGAACTAAGATTCTGATTGCACAAACTGCATCTGTTCCTGATTTCACAGGTCTTTCAGGTATTTTGCCATCTGTTAACTTGGGTAAGGTACGAAATAAAGGTTTCGACTTCGAATTAGCCTGGTCTGATAAGATCAATAATTTCAGCTATCGGGTAGGACTGAATGGCGGATATGCAGCCAACAAAGTTTTATTCTTTGATGAAGCTTCAAATATCCCCGAATATCAACAAAATACAGGACATCCGATGAACTCCGGTATTTATTACGATGCTATCGGCATTTTCCATAACCAGGGAGAAATTGATAATTATCCTCACATGGATGGTACACGTCCGGGTGATGTGATATTCCGTGATGTGAATGACGATAAAATGATTAATGGACTCGATAAAATCCGAATCAACAAAAGTGCCATACCAACCTGGACAGGTGGCTTAAATCTGTATGCAAAATACAAAGGATTCGATCTTTCAGTGCTTTTCCAAGGTCAGGCCGGTGCGGTGCGTTATGTTCAACAAACCGGAAGTTTAACAAACAACAAAAATTATTTGAAATCGTTCTTCGATAATCGTTGGACGGAAAGTAATCCGAATACCGATTATCCGCGCACATTCAATCGTAATGATGAATATTGGGTAAGCTCCGATAATCCGAACACATTCTGGTTACACAAAACTGATTTTATCCGTTTGAAAAACTTAGAATTAGGATACACGTTGCCCGACGTAATTATTAAAAAATTTGCTTGCCAAAGTATTCGTTTAACCGTGAGCGGGATGAATTTATTTACCTATGCTCCCGATATGAAAGATTACGATCCTGAACTTAGTTATCAAGGTGAAGGATTTGCGGGTGCAGGTTACCCTATTCAAAAAATTATTACTACAGGTATTTCAATCAATTTTTAATTCGATAATGCTATGAAACAAATATTTATAACAATATCTTTCATCCTTCTTCTCGGTCTGACTTCGTGCAGCGATTATCTTGACACGGTTCCGGGGGACAAACTCGACGATAATGCTTTATGGTCGAATCCAAGTTTAGTAGAAGGATACGTTTTCCATATCTATCAAGGTGTGCCTTATCCTTACCAGTGGTACATGAGTGCGTCGTTAGTTGACGAAGCTGTGCCCATTCAAAACGATGGTGTAATTACTAAAGTTATAACCAGCACAATGACTCCCGATGATCAAGGAGCTTTTGCAAGCAACTGGGCTGCGACTATGGAAAATTGGTGGTGGAAATCGGTTTATTCCAATATCAGGTCATGCAATTTGTTTTTTGAAAAGATCGATAACACTGAATTTACCGACGAATCGTACAAACAACAGCTGATAGGAGAAGTTCATTTTTTACGTGGATATTTTTATTATCTGCTCATGTCCCAATATGGTGGAGTCCCTCTGATTGATAAAGTGATGAATGTAGGCGATAATTATGATATTCCGCGTAGTACGTTTGAAGAAACTGTAAACTTTATTGTTGCTGATTTAGATGCTGCGGTTGCTAACGATAAATTAGTCGATCAAGCCGATAAAACACGTGCAACAGCAGGTGCGGTTTATGCTCTTAAATCGAGAGTTTTATTGTATGCGGCTAGTGAACTTTATCACAACACATCATGGGAAAGCGGATATTCCCATCCTGAATTAGTAGGATATACAACCAACAATCGTACAGCACTTTACACTGCGGCTAAAACAGCAGCCGCTGAAGCAATGAAACTTGGTTACGAGTTGTATAATGTAAATCCAGATAAAGCTAAAAACTTTCAGGAATTATTTTTACAAATGACGTCAAGCGAACAGATTTTTATAACCCAATATGATAAGGTTAACACTCCGTATTGGGCTACCGACTGGTTGGCCTGGGTTTGTGGAGCGCCTTCGTATGGTGGTTGGGGATTGAATCAGGTGACGGCAAATCTGGCAGATGCATTTGAGAATTCCGACGGTACTACATTTGACATCAATGCCCAATCTGCCAATCCGTATTCAAATCGCGATCCGCGTCTCGATGGTACAATCTTACATAACGGTTCTCCGTGGTATTACAATTCGTGGGGATATTTATCTCCTACAACAATTGATATTACGCAGGGACCCGATTATAACAATGGAAATACAACCGGGTATTATATTAAAAAGTTCATTTCTACAACCGATCAAGAAAATACCTGGTACTACGGTTCACGTCAACCGCAACCATATATTCAAATTCGGTATGCCGAAGTTTTATTAAATTATGCCGAAGCTTGTTTAGGATTGGGTGACGAAATCTCTGCCCGAAATACTATGAATCTGATTCGGGAACGTGCAGGAATGCCCAATGTTCCTGACACAGAAACGGGAACAGCGCTCGTGAATCGCTATCGCAACGAACGCCGGGTGGAATTGGCTTGGGAAGGTCATCGATTTTTCGATGTACGTCGTTGGATGATAGCCCCAGAAGCTTATACTGATGCCAAAGGAGTTCGGGTTGTCGATGGTAATTATACGGAATTCGATTTTGAACAACGCGCTTGGAATAACAGCCATTACTTTATTCCAATTCCACGTTCCGAAATGCAAAAAAATTCTGCGTTGATCCAAAACCCTATTTATCAATAATAGGAACATTAATTTAAGGTATTAGTAATGAGGCTAAGAATCATTTGTTTTTTATTTTTCATTTACAGTTTTCTCTCTTCTGCTTTCGCAGGAGATGAGAAAACTGTTCAGAGAAAAATTTGTTTCGACAACGGTTGGAGCTTCCGGTTGGGAGAATTACCAAATCCTAAATTACAGGAAAAAGAAGATACAACATGGAAAATAATTGATTTACCTCACGATTGGAGTATCATTTCTCCTTTTTTAGAACAAAATCGGGATGGTATTGCCACGGGACATAAACCCGGAGGTGTTGGATGGTACAGAAAACGTTTTGTTTTGTCCGGAAACGAAATCAGTAAAATACTGACACTTTATTTTGAAGGCGTTTATATGGAATCGGAAGTGTGGTTAAACGGGAAAAAAGTTGTTTTTCATCCTTACGGTTACATCTCTTTCCGATGCGATATTACTGATTATTGTTTTTCGGTGGGAAAAGAAAATTTATTGGAAGTGAAAGTTCTGAATCAAGGGAAAAACAGCCGTTGGTATTCAGGTTCGGGTATTTACCGGCATGTCTGGTTGATTTCGACAGAGAAAATACATTTCGACACATGGAATGTTGCTATTAAAACCGATGAAATCACTGATAATAAATCGATTATCAACCTGAAAGCTAATATTTTTAACAAAACCACAAAAGTGAATCGAGCCAATATTACGATTCAAATATTAAATAAATTCGGAAAACAGATTGCCGCAAAACACGTCGAAGTTAAGTTGCCTGCAAATCAAAAAGCGACTTTCACCAGAAACATCTCCTTAATCAATCCAAAATTATGGTCGATAGAAACACCAGATTTATATTTGGCGAAGTTTAGTGTAGCTGTCGACGGAGAATTAAAAGATTCAATAACAATTCCTTTTGGTATTCGGACAATTTCGTTTTCAGCTGCCAATGGATTTGAATTGAACGGTCAAATGATAAAATTGAAAGGAGGCTGCATCCACCACGATAATGGGTTGCTTGGAGCTGCCGCAATTGACAGAGCCGAAGTCCGTAAAGTAGAGATGTTGAAAGCCAATGGTTTTAATGCTGTAAGGTGTGCTCACAATCCACCGTCCGAAACTTTTTTAAATGCTTGCGATAGTTTAGGTTTATTGGTTATCGACGAAGCTTTCGATCAATGGCAAAAGCCGAAGAATCCGGAAGATTATCATCGTTATTTTGATGAATGGGGTATAGAAGATATCACTTCTATGATTTTAAGGGATCGGAATCATCCTTGCATTATTATGTGGAGTATTGGCAACGAAATTCAGGAGCGTGCAGATTCAATTGGTGTACTGATTGCCGAAAGATTGAAAAATACAATTCGTAAACTTGACCAAACACGACCTGTTACGGCTGCAATCAACGATTTTTGGGATAACCCGGATATGAAATGGAAAGATTCGGAACCGGCTTTTCGAAATTTAGATGTTGGCGGATACAATTATATGTGGTGGGAGTACGATAACGATCATAAACTTTATCCGAAAAGAATCATCTTCGGGAGTGAATCTACTGCCATGGAACGCGCTATCAACTGGGACTTTGTAGAGCAAAATCCTTATATTATAGGCGATTTTATCTGGACTGCCATCGATTATTTGGGTGAATCGGGAATAGGAAATACAAATTATTACGATAAAAATGATATAAATTTTCCTCAATTTCTTGATGCTCAATGGTTTAACGCCTGGTGTGGCGATATTGATATTTGTGGAAACCGGAAACCGCAATCATTCTTTCGTGATGTTATTTGGGGAAAAAGCAAAATAGAGATGCTGGTTC
Source organism: Bacteroidales bacterium (assembly GCA_021371875.1). Lineage (GTDB taxonomy): Bacteria > Bacteroidota > Bacteroidia > Bacteroidales > Paludibacteraceae > Paludibacter. The sequence continues at coordinate 11,455 of JAJFVH010000139.1, read as the reverse complement.
ATGCGCCTGTTCCTGATGAAAAAACCGAAAAAATAAGTTATTGGGGATGGCCGGATGAATTGGCAAGTTGGAACTGGAACGGACATGAGAATGAGTTGATGGATATCAGAGTCTTTACGCGATGCCCGATTGTCCGTCTATATCTGAATAATGGTTTATTAGAAGAAAAATCAATAACTAATGATCAAAAAAACAGGTATATAGTTTCGTTTAAAGTTCCTTATCGAAACGGAATTTTAAAAGCTGCAGGAGTAAACAACGGGGTTGAAACCGATAGTATTTTGTTGAAAACATCGGGCAAGGCAAGCAAAATAAGGCTGAAAACAGACAGATGCATAATTCGTGCTTCACGAAACGATTTGGCTTATATTTCAATTGAAATAATTGATAATAAAGAAAATATAGTTCCCGATGAAGATGTAACACTTAACCTGAATCTTGTTGGCGAAGGAGATATTATTGCGGGAAATGCTTGCCCTACCGACATGGAAAGTTTTCGTTCGCTTACGCCGCGAACTTATAGAGGGAAAGCATTGGCAATCATCAGACCTACGGGAAAACCGGGGAAAATAATTTTACAAGTAAATAACCAAAATTTAGGAACTGCTTCGATAAGCATTAACTCTAAATGATAAAAGATACCTATGAGTAAATTAAAATTATATTTAAACATTATATTCATTTCTTTTCTTTTTACATCTTTCCTTTTTTCATGTAAAAATGAAGGTTTGAAACACGAGATTATTCCCGGACAAACCTGGAAAGATACGGGTGGAAAAGTTATTAATGCACATGGAGGAGGCATATTATTCCACGAAGGCGTTTACTATTGGTACGGTGAATTCAAGGGCGATTCTACATATAGGTTGGAATGGGTGAAAACATGGGAATGTTGGCGTGCCGACGCTGGTGGTATATCATGTTATTCATCAACCGATTTAGTTCACTGGAACTTCGAAGGGATCGTATTACCATCTTTGCCAGAGAATCTTAGCTCCGATCTTCATCCTTCGCAGGTAATTGAACGCCCGAAAGTTATTTACAACGAAAAAACCAAGAAATTTGTCATGTGGATGCACATTGATAGTCCCGACTACGAAAAAGCTCATGCAGGCGTTGCGGTTTCGGATAGTCCAACCGGCAAATTCACTTATGTCGGTTCAATAAAACCAAACGGAATGGATAGCCGAGACCAGACATTATTTAAAGACGATAACGGAAAAGCGTATCAGATATGTTCGTCGGATTGGAATAAAACATTAAATATAAATGAATTGAGTGATGATTACACGTGTACGACAGGTAAAGTAAAAAAGATTTTGGAGGGACTTGATCGTGAAGCTCCTGCTCTGTTTAAACGTGGAGACAAGTATTATTTAATTACTTCGGGTTGTACGGGTTGGAACCCGAACACAGCAAGTTATGCTGTTGCCGATTCAATTTTTGGTGAATGGAAGCAAAAAGAAAATCCGTGCAAGGGAAAAGATGCCGACAGTACATTTTTTGCCCAAAGCACTTTTGTTTTACCTGTTCAGGGGAAAAAAGATTTGTTTATTGCTATGTTTGATAAATGGAATAAAACAAATCTAATAAATTCCAAGTATATTTGGCTCCCAATTGAATTTGAAGGTGATAGACCGGTGATCCGGTGGAAAGATAAATGGCAATTGAAGGTTGCTGATAAAGAGTAAATTGAATATTTAAAATCAAAAATATAAAGATGAAGAACCTTGTTATTTCAATTATATTTCTGGCATCGATGTTTGTGTCGGTAAATGCACGGGAATTTAAAGTAGCAGATATTTTCAGCGATGAAATGGTATTGCAACAAAAAACACAAACTCCGGTTTGGGGTTGGGATAAGCCTGGCAAAATCGTTTCGGTTTCAACCTCGTGGAACAACAAAAGTTATTCGACTAAAACTGATAGCCAGGGAAAGTGGAAAGTGATGATTTCCACTCCTTCGGCTGGAGGTCCATATCAGATAATCATTTCGGGGGATAAAAAAGTTACGCTGAAGGATGTTTGGATTGGCGAAGTTTGGTATGCAAGCGGACAATCAAATATGAGTATGCCGTTAAAAGGCTATTTTTGCCAACCGGTTTCCGGGTCAAACGATGCAATTATCAATTCGCTTGGCAAAAACATCCATTTTATCAATATCCCGATTATGGGAGCATATAAACCTTTGGATGAATTTTCGGCAAAATGGGTTACTTCTTCACCTGAAACTACTGCCGAATGTTCAGCTGTTGCCTGGTTTTTTGCCGATTTTTTAAACAAAAATTTAGATGTTCCGGTTGGAATTATCAATGCAAGTTACGGTGGATCCAACGTTGAGGCATGGATGACACCTGCTGCTTGTAAACAGTTCACAGACATTAAAGTACCCGGGCTAAAAGATTATACCGATCCGAATGTAAATAATGTCCCGACAGTTTTATACAACGGTATGGTAAATCCTGTTGTCGGTTATGCTATTAAAGGAATGATCTGGTATCAGGGTGAATCGAACATTTTCAATGTGCCCCGTTATGCCCCCTCGGTTGCAGCCATGGTATCGGAGTATCGCCGAATTTGGAACGTAGGTGAATTCCCTTTCTATTATGCTCAAATTGCACCCTACGAATATAAATGCTGGAATTTTTTCACTCCACAGTGGCCCGAAATTTCGGCATATCAACGCGAGGCACAACTAAAATGTATGAAACTTATTTCCAATAGTGCCATGGCTGTGTTGATGGATGTTGGTGAATCGTATAACATTCACCCTACACATAAAAAAGAAGTAGGGGAACGTTTGGCAATGTTGGCTGCTACCAAAACGTATGGAAAAAAAGGATATGAAGCCGAAAGTCCTGAATATGAAAGCATGGAAATCTTCGAGAATAAGATAATTATTCATTTCTCGAAACAATTTAATGGACTTACAAGTTTTGGAAAAACTTTGGAACTTTTTGAAATTGCAGGTGAAAATCGGATATTTCAGAAAGCAGATGCTTACATTGATGAGAATAACGGAACGGTGGTGGTATCATCGAAAGTTGTTGATAAACCGGTTGCTGTCCGTTACGCATTTAAAAACGATGTAAGGGGAGAACTTTTTGGTACTGGCGGGCTTCCGGTTTCGTCGTTCAGAACCGATAATTGGGAATGATAATCGCATACATATATAATTATTTTATGAATCATAAAAATCAAATCATTTGGTTGGTATTCTTTTTAAATTTGGGGATATTGTCAAATGGCTTATTTGCAACAAATTATTATTTCGATCCGGCTTCGGGTAACGATCAGAATGATGGCATGAGTATGTCACAACCATTTCGTTCATTTCAGAAACTGATTAATCTGTGTGTGAAACAGGGTGACAGCATTTTGTTGAAATCGGGCGCTGTTTTTACCGAGAAACTCTATTTTTCAGGAAAAGGTTCAACATTACAACCGATTGTAATAGGTAGATACGGCGGTACGGTGAAACCCTATTTAAAAGGAGATGCATCTGATTTACAAATGATTCATATCTATAATTCCGAGAATATTATTGTACGCGATCTTGAAATTTCAAATAAAGGGCAAAAAATAAGACCTTACTTGAACGGTATATTGGTGGAATTGAAAAATTACGGTGTAGGTAAAAACATAACTCTTGATAATCTTTTTGTTCATGATGTCTATGGCTCACTTATTAAAGGCGAAGGAAATAATCACAAAGATTCAGGTGGAGGTCAGGCAATTATGATTAGAAATTTACAAGATAATGAAACAGATTCAATACCTTCGCGTTTTGACGGATTGATCGTTCAGAATTGTTATATAAAAGATTGTCAGCGCAATGGTATTATGATGTGGGGAAACTGGGTACGTAAACATTGGTTCCCGAGCACAAATGTAGTGATTCGTCGCAATGTTATTGATGGTGTCCCTGGCGATGGCATTGTACCCGTAGGTTGTGAAGCTCCTTTGGTGGAATATAATATCATGAAAAATTGCCCTGCCACATTACCTGCCACTGAAGCTTGTGATGGAATCTGGCCATGGTCGTGCGATAATGCAGTAATTCAATACAATATCGTTAGTGATCATAAATCGCAGGTAGATGCTTACGGATTTGATTCCGATTACAATTCTACGAATTCATTATTTCAATACAACTTGAGTTTTAACAATGATGGCGGATTTCTATTGCTTTGTAATTCGGGAGGCTGGACTCCGGAATACAGCGTTGGAAATAGAAATACGGTAGTCAGATACAATATAAGTATTAACGACGGCATTCGTCAACACATTGTGAATGGAAACAAACATTTTTCTCCCGTCATCCATATCACAGGTTCGGCAACTAATAGCAAGATTGAGTATAATCTTATTTATGTACTGAAAAAAACACTGCCGGAAACAGACAGAACTATTGTTTGTTCCGACGACTGGCAAGGTTTTTCTGACTCAACATTTTTTTTAAATAATTATATCTTTGTCGAAGAACCGAATGTAGCTTTCGACCCGACGCAATCGACAAATAATTTTTTTGAAGGGAATCGCTATATCGGACCACTGACGGTTTCTTCCGAAGGTTTTGAGGCATACAAGGGTAATTTCGACAAAAAAATGTGGTATAATCCGCAAGATAAAAACTGGAATAAACTAATTGGATTTATCAGCGATAAAAATGTTACAATTAATGGAAAAGAAATTCAGGTTGTTGAAATTATTGGATGGAAAAAATCAAATAAACCGAAATGTTTTACCAAACATACATCAAAAAAATAATTAAAATGGAACAACCGACAAAAAGACTACAATCAATCGATGCTTTGCGTGGCTTTGATATGTTTTGGATTATGGGCGGACCCTGGATTATCGCATCGCTCCATGGTATTTTCGGCGGGCACGCTTTGGAGTGGTTGAATGTTCAAATGGAACATGTCCCCTGGGACGGGTTTCATTTTATGGATTTGATATTTCCACTCTTTTTGTTTATAGCAGGGGTCTCTTTCCCTTTTTCGTTGGACAAACGACGTGAGAATAATCAATCCGATCGTGTTATTTATAAGCATTCATTCAAGCGGGTTGTAACATTAATCATCCTCGGGTTGATTTATAATGGTTTGTTGAAGCTCGACCTGCATACCGCACGATATGCAAGTGTATTGGCTCATATTGGTATTGCCTGGTTTATTGCATCAATCATTTTTATGAATGTAAAAAAAAATATTACTATTATATGGTGGATTACCGGAATTTTAATAAGTTATGGGTTGCTGAATCTGTTTGTCTTATCACCAAATGCTTTGGGAAATAATCCGTTTTTACCCGAAAATAATATTGTAACTCAATTTGATCGTTGGTTTCTGCCCGGAGTATTATATAACGGTAATTTTGATCCTGAAGGAATTCTCAGTGTAATTCCTGCAATTGCAACGGCGCTTATCGGAATGCTTGCAGGCAGATTCTTAAACAGTATTAAAGTTAAAAAACAGTCCATAAAGGCAATCATTCTATTTGCAGCAGGTTCAGGTTTCGTTTTACTTTCATTTGCAGTCAATTTATTAATACCTTTTAATAAAGCATTGTGGTCAAGTTCATTTGTTTTGCTTACGGGAGGTATCAGTTTAGTATTATTATCACTCTTTTTTTACATAATCGATGTGAAAGGTTTTGTAAAATGGACATTCTTTTTTCGCGTTATCGGGATGAATTCCATTGTGATATATATGGCCCAGCCTATTGTAAATTTTTACGGAATTGCCGACTTCTTTTTAGGCGGATTAGCCGCCAAATTTTCACCGGAATATTCTTCTTTGCTGTTAAGTATTGGATATGTTGCCGCCTGTTGGCTCTTTCTTTGGTTTTTATATCGTCAAAAAATATTTATTAAAGTATAAATGCGGTCTTCAATTCTTTTTGATGCCAAATTTGATGTTTGGCTCTTAATTCTAAAATTTTAAAACGATCATGTTACATAAAATCAGATATATTCTAATTTTCTTTTCCTGTTTGGTGCAATTGCAGGCTCAAACTATTTATAAGATTGACGTATCAAAAATAAAAAACACCGAAATCAGAACCGGATATTTCAACATGGGCACAAGTACCGATGCCCGTGGAAGAATTATTTCTGTAAACAATCGTTACCTTACTATTAACGGGATAGCTCAGATACCGGTGATGGGTGAGTTACAATATTCTCGTATGCCGAAAGAGCGTTGGGAGGATGAGATTTTGAAAATGAAAGCGGGTGGAGTCAATATTATTGCTACTTATTTGTTTTGGAATCACCACGAAGAGATTGAAGGACAATTTGACTGGAGCAGTAATAAAGATTTGAGGAGTTTTATAAAATTGTGTGATAAATTGGGCGTATATGTTTATCCACGTATCGGTCCGTGGTCGCATGGCGAAGCTCGTAACGGAGGAACTCCCGATTGGATTTTGAAAAAGAAATTTCTGGTCGATCGTTCTGCCGACCCCGTTTATCAGCAATATGTCGAAAAATATTTTGCTCAAATCGGCTTACAGTTAAAAGGGTTGATGTTCAAGGATGGTGGCCCTGTTATAGGAATTCAGCTCGAAAATGAATACTGGAAAGGGAAAGCAGGCGAGCCATATATGATGTGGCTCAAACAAACTGCCATAAAGAACGGACTCGATGTGCCGCTTTACACCGTTACCGGTTGGGGTGACGGCTCTGTGCCTCCAGGCGAAGTTATCCCCCTCTGGGGCGGTTATCCCGATGAATCGTGGGTGCCTGATATTGATAAAATTACCGGTTGCGGCAATTATAGCTTCAGTAGTTTCCGAAACGACGAAACAATTGGCAATGCACAGGTAAAGAAAAAAGACACATATCTCGATCACACACAGATACCTTATTTTACTTGCGAAATGGGTGTCGGTATTTTTGTATCGACTCACCGCCGCCCTGTTATCAGTCCATTGGACGGGCTTGGATTAATTATGAGTAAAATCGGTTCGGGAGGAAATTTGCTGGGTTATTATATTTTCGCCGGAGGTTCCAATCCGTTAGGTGTTTACAACACGATGGAAGAAAATAAAGAGGAAACAGGGTATTGGTGCGAATTATCGCCTATTTCATACGATTTTCAGGCTGCAATTCGTGAAAACGGAACTTTGAACTCGTCTTATTTTGAAGTAAAAAAAATAAATTATTTTTTGCTTGAATTCGGACATTTGCTTGCACCTATGGAACCTGTCTTTGCTCCTGAAAATAAAGACGAATTTCAGTATGCAGCACGCATAAAAGATAATTCGGGTTTTTTATTCGGTATCAATTTTTGCCGGAATAATCAATTGCCGGAGAAAAAAAATGTTCGTTTTTCGGTAAAGATGAAAAATCAAACCATAGATTTTCCTTCGAATCCAATAAATATTGCCGATAGCAGCTTATTTATCTGGCCTTTGAATATGGAGTTGAATGGAGTTACATTAAAATATGCTACTGCTCAACCATTGTTTACCTCTAAAAATGAAAATATGGAAACATGGATTTTTGTGCAGGATATGAATATCTCGCCTGAATTCTGTTTCGACGAAATGAATATCTCCACGATAAGCTCGAACAGCGGAAAGGTAATCAAAAAAGGAAAAAATTACATTGTTTCGGACTTGAACCCAGGGTTGGATTGCATTATTTCCATCAAAACAAAATCGGGACAACAACAATACATGCTGATTTTGTCAAAAGAAGAGGGACGACATGCCTGGATTTTGGAAAACAAAAACGGCAAAAAAGAATTTTTCATTTCCCGTTCGGGCTTATATATGTACCAAAATACGCTGACCGTAATTGATAGCCACACCGATATGAAGGTTAAAAAACTTGTTGCCGATAAAAACTATATGTTTGAAAATTATAATTTTAAGGTACAAAAACAGTCAGTTCCATGCGAATTGAAATCGAAAGGAATTCTGAAACAAGCCGATTGGTTAGTTACTTCAGTTAAAGATGTTACTTCCAGCAATCTATTGTATCATAAACTTTTTCAGAAAGAATTTAGTGCCATAAATCCAGCGAAAATCAAATGGGCGAAAATGGTCATCGCCCCCGAATCGGCTTGTCGGTTGCGGATAAACGAAAACTGGTGCAATCAGGAGATTGAATCAAATAAAATAAATGTACTCGATATAACCGGATACATCAGGAAAGGTGAGAATACTCTTTTAATGGATTTTCCTTTGGAAACAGGAAATAAAGCCTTTGCTGCAAGAATTATTGTGGAATATTTCAACAGCGAAAGACTTGATTTTTCAACCGACCCATCGTGGCTGACTTCCGAATTGTATTATTATCCCGCGGTTTTCGGCGATAAACCGGTGTATCCGCTTGCGTTTGGGGCACCTGTAAAAGCTGAGGTGCGCAACGAAATGAGCAAGGCTTCGATACCCGATTTTACGGAATGGACGGTAAATGTTCCGTGTAATTATATGCAAGGACTTAACAATCTTTATCTTGCCATGAATTACATGGGCGATAGAGTTTCGGTACGCTTAAACGGCCATCTGATTGCCGATAATCTGAACAACAATACTACCTGGATGATGAACTTGAAAAGAGATGATAGCCAAATGGAATGTAAAGATATGGAAATTGAAATTAAACCCTGGAAAGAAACAGACAAAATATATTTCGATAAAATTCCTTACAAATCAGACGAAGGTAAAGCACTTATTCAGGATATTTGGTTTGTACCGGAATATAAGGTCGAGTTGGAAATTGAATAAATCTAAAAAAGTACACAAAATTGTGATTATTATTTCATAGCCATAATTTCAAAACAAAAACTCCCGTAAAACTTATAAAGTTCTGCGGGAGTTTTTAGTTGTTGTACAAAGACTTTAAATCCAACGCACATAGCAGAAATCCATGCGGTGAGGCAAGTCTTCATTTTTAGGGAACATGCGGAATGCATATTTAAACGATCCGGCGCGATTCATCTGATAATCAATATTGAAATATAGTATTGTACCTTCCGTTTTCACTAACTTCAACTCTTCTACGTCGTACAGAGTCTCTTTATTATTGGTTCCTGATTTTGTAACAACCAATTCTACTCCTACTCCTTTATTATCCAAGTCTTTGACATCGAGAATAACATTCAGGTTATAATCTTCGCCAACTTGAGTATTATGAATAAGGTTTTCAGGAAGATCAACCTTCAGAACTTCGATAGCATCCCACCCAAAAGCCATTTTTTCCTTCCAGGCTGCAATTTCTTTGGCTTTTTCAAAATTATTTTCTTTCAGTATGCCTGACCGCTTTGCCAGTTTCAAATAAAATTTTTCAATGTAATCGTCAATCATGCGCTTAGTTGTGTAACGGGGCGTAATTTGAGCGATCGAATTTTTAATATATTGAATCCAGTCAGGAGAATAACCTTTGGTATTTTTAGCAAAATACAAGGGTACAATTTCATTTTCCAACATACTGTATATGGTGGCAGCATCCAACTGATCCTGATGCTCCTGATTTTCGTAAGTCCGTTTTTCGGTCAATGCCCAACCGGCGCCTTTTACATAACCTTCGAGCCACCAACCATCAAGTACCGAAAAGTTAAGAACTCCATTCATTTGCGCTTTTTCGCCTGATGTCCCCGATGCTTCCAACGGACGTGTAGGGGTATTCAGCCAAATATCAACTCCCGAAATCAAACGTTTAGCCAGACGCATATCATAGTTTTCGAGAAAAATTACTTTGCCAAGAAACTGTGGCATACGCGAGATTTCAATAATCCGTTTAATTAATCCCTGGCCTCCGCCATCAGCCGGATGCGCCTTACCCGTAAACAGGAACTGAACCGGACGGACAGGATCGTTCACAATACGCTCCAAGCGTTCCAAATCGGTAAATAATAAGTGTGCCCGTTTATAAGTTGCAAACCGGCGGCCAAAGCCAATAATCAAGGCATTGGGGTTAATCGTTTCAAGAATAGAAACAATACGCGACGGATCGCCCTGATTTTTCAACCAACTCTCGCTGAATTGTATTTTAATAAAATCGACCAGGCGTTTTTTCATGAACATACGTGTATCCCATATTTCCTGATCGGGAATATCGTACACTTTTTGCCAGATTTTCAGGTTCGACTGATCGGCATAAAAAGCCGGTGTAAAATATTTCTCGTAAACAGCTTTCCATTCCGAAGCTGTCCACGTGGGCAGGTGAACACCGTTTGTAACATAGTTTACATGCAACTCTTCGGGGAAATAGCCTTTCCAGATAGGATTAAACATTTCCTGCGACACTTTACCGTGCAACCAGCTAACGCCATTTACTTCCTGGCAGGTATTGCAGGCAAATACGCTCATACTGAACTTTTCGGCGGAATCTCCGGGATGTTCCCGTCCTATATCAATAAATTCGGCCCATGTAAGTTCCAATTTAGCAGGATATTCACTCATATATTTACCGAACAATTCTTCGGCAAAGCTATCGTGACCTGCCGGAACCGGTGTGTGAACCGTGTAAAGCGATGTTGCACGTACCACTTCCAAAGCCTGGGCAAAAGTCAACCCTTTATCGGTAACCAGATCAACCAAACGTTGAACATTGATTAAAGCGGCATGTCCTTCGTTACAATGATAAACCTGTTTTTCGATTCCTAATTTTTTCAGCGCAAGAATACCGCCGATACCCAGCATGATTTCCTGTTTCATGCGGTTTTCCCAATCGCCGCCATAAAGTTGATGGGTAATGGAGCGGTCGAATTCACTATTCATGTCGTTATCGGTATCGAGCAGATATAACGCGATACGTCCTACCGAGACTTTCCACAAATAAGCATAAACCATGCGGTCGGGATAAGGCACTTCTACCACCACAGGCTGATCGTTGGCATCTTTCACCTGTTTGAGAGGTAAATTATTGAAATTCTGGGCCTCGTAAACAGGGATTTGCTGTCCATCAACCGACAGGGTTTGGGTAAAATATCCATAGCGATACAAAAAACCAATGGCTGTCATATCAATAGCACAATCGCTGGCTTCTTTCAGATAATCGCCAGCCAATACTCCCAAACCACCGGAGTAAATCTTCAGAACTTCGGTTAAACCGTATTCCATGCTGAAATAAGCCACCGAAGGTTTTTCTTTGTTGAAAGGGACGCTCATATACGATTTAAAATTCGCGTAAACCGCATCAAGTTTCTTTACAAATTCAGCATCATTGCCTAACGAAATTAATTTTTCGTAGCTTAATATATTTAATAATTGAATAGGATTAGAATTCGCTTCAACCCATGCTTCCGCATCAATCTTGCGAAACAGGCTTTTAGCGTCGCTATTCCAAACCCACCAAAGGTTTTGAGCAATTTCTTCCAATCTTTTCAAACTGTCGGGCAAGGTGGACTTCACGTTCATTTCTTTCCAGCTTGGTTCATTTACATTGTTAACCTTAATTTTCATAAACTTATACTTTTATTGAATACTAATACTTTAA
>JAJFVH010000133.1 GCA_021371875.1 Bacteroidales bacterium | reverse complement strand
GTTGCTTCGATTTTTCCTGCACGTGGATTGATTGGAATCTGACCCGAAATATATAAAATTCCGTTTACTTCAACGGCTTGACTGTATGGCCCGATGGCTGCAGGCGCATTTTCTGTATTGATAATTCGTTTCATTGTGTCTGTTTTTTATTGATACAAAAGTAATCAATATTTTCATTGCGAAAGTTTTATGTTGCCCTTGAAATTGGATTTTCAACGATTTATTTTCACCCAAGGTCTTTTTTTCTTATCTTTGCATTCATTTTTCGGAAAAAATGATAACTGATATGTATTTGGAGTCCAATGTATTCTAATTACATGTTGTAGATTTCTTTCAGTTGTAAATTTTAAATCATAAAATTGTAAATATAAAAATGGAACTCGCAAGTAAGTACAATCCCACCGACATCGAATCGAAATGGTATCAGTATTGGTTAGACAATGGCTTTTTTAACTCAAAACCGGACGGTCGTGAGCCTTATACTATCGTCATTCCGCCGCCCAATGTTACCGGTGTGTTGCACATGGGGCACATGCTTAACAATACCATTCAGGATGTGCTGGTGCGCCGTGCCCGTATGCAAGGTAAAAATGCTTGCTGGGTTCCGGGTACCGACCACGCTTCCATTGCTACCGAAACTAAAGTGGTTGGAAAACTTGCTGCCGAAGGAATCAAAAAAACCGATCTTACCCGGGACGAATTTCTGAACCATGCCTGGGACTGGACCCACAAACACGGCGGGATTATTCTTGAACAATTAAAAAAACTCGGCGCCTCGTGCGACTGGGAACGAACTGCTTTTACCATGGATGAAACGCGTTCGGAAAGCGTAATCAAAGTTTTTATTGATTTATACAACAAAGGTTTGATTTATCGCGGGGTGCGCATGGTCAACTGGGATCCGAAAGCATTGACGGCGTTGTCGGACGAAGAAGTGATTTTTAAAGAACAACAAGGGAAACTATATTACATCAAATATAAAGTAGCCTCCCCAAGCCCCTCCAAAGGAGGGGATGTAGATCCGGCAGAACATTACGGGTATTTAACGGCGAAGCATACCAATTATGACTTGTTGAAAAAATACTCAAAAGAATTAAGACGTTTTTCAACCGAGGCTGAAGCTGTCTTATGGGAAATGTTGCGCAGAAAAAATTTAGAAGTCAGATTCAGAAGACAACATATAATAGGAGATTATATTGTTGACTTTGTTTGTCTTCCGAATAAACTAATTATTGAAGTTGATGGTGGTTATCATAATCAGGAAGAAATTGCAGAAGCAGATGCAATAAGAACTTCATTATTAAACGAGTTGGGATTTCAGGTAATTCGATTTACGAATGAAGAAGTATTAGGAAATTCTGAAGAAATTCTGAAACAGGTTAAAGTAGCACTAACCAAAACATCCCCTCCTTCGGAGGGGCTTGGGGAGGCAATTATTGCAACTACCAGACCTGAAACAATATTTGGTGATACCGCAGTATGTATTAATCCCAATGATCCAAAAACTGCTTGGTTGAAGGGGAAAAAACTTATTGTTCCGCTTATCAACCGTGTAGTTCCGGTCATTGAAGATGAATATGTGGATATTGACTTCGGAACCGGCTGTTTAAAAGTAACTCCGGCCCACGACGTAAACGATTATATGCTGGGCGAAAAATACAATTTGCCTTCTATCGATATTTTCAATGATAACGGGACCTTAAACGAAAATGGTGCACAATATGCAGGATTGGATCGTTTTGATGTTCGTAAACAAATTGAAACAGACCTTGAAGCTGCCGGATTACTTGAAAAAACGGAAGCATACACAAACAAAGTAGGTTTTTCGGAACGTACCGATGCTGTTATCGAACCGAAACTTTCCATGCAATGGTTTGTAAAAATGGAAGAATTAGCCAAACCGGCTTTAAAAGCGGTGCTGGAAGATGATATCAAACTTTATCCGGCCAAATTTAAAAACACCTACCGCCATTGGATGGAAAATGTAAAAGACTGGTGTATTTCGCGCCAGCTGTGGTGGGGACACCGCATTCCGGCGTATTACATAGAAGCCCCCCTGAATCCCCCCGAAGGGGGGAACTGGGGTTATGTGGTAGCTCTAAATGAAGAAGAAGCTCGTAAACTTGCAATAGCCAAACACCCCTCCTTAGGAGGGGTTGGGGGAGGCTTTACTTTGCGTCAGGATGAAGATGTACTGGATACCTGGTTTTCGTCGTGGTTATGGCCGATTTCGGTTTTTGATGGTATCAATCATCCCGAAAATGAAGATATACAATATTATTATCCGACAAATGATTTGGTAACCGCTCCTGAAATTTTGTTTTTCTGGGTGGCCCGTATGATTATTTCCGGATATGAGTACAGAGGTGAAATGCCGTTTAAAAATGTATACCTGACCGGAATTGTACGTGATAAGCTGGGACGTAAAATGTCAAAATCATTGGGTAATTCGCCCGATCCCCTCGATTTGATTGCCCATTTCGGAGCCGATGCGGTACGTTTGGGAATGTTGCTTACCTCGCCTGCCGGAAACGATTTGCCTTACGACGATAGCCTGTGCGAACAGGGCCGCAACTTCAATAATAAAATATGGAATGCGTTCCGGTTGGTAAAAGGCTGGAGCCTCCCCCCGACCCCCTCCGAAGGAGGGGGAGAGATACCTCAACCGGAATATGCTCGTTTAGCAGTGAAATGGTTTGAAGCAAAATTGAATCAAACACTGTTGGAAATTGATGATTTATTCAGCAAATACCGTTTATCGGAAGCCTTGATGGCTGTATATAAATTGTTCTGGGACGAATTTTCGGCCTGGTACCTGGAAATGGTAAAACCAACCTACCAACAGCCTATCGACCGGGTGACTTACGAAGCGACACTTAACTTCTTCGACTCGCTATTAAAAGTGTTACATCCTTTTATGCCGTTTATTACCGAAGAGTTATGGCAGGCGCTGGAAGACCGTAAAGACGGCGAAAGCATCATGGTAAGTAAAGTACCAACAGCCCCCTCTAACTCCCCCGAAGGGGGAGAACATGACAGCTTAATTATCAGCTCATTCGAGAGAACAAAAGAAATTATTGCCGGAATTCGTACGATTCGTTTACAAAAAAACATTCCTCAAAAAGAAAGACTCAGTTTATATATTATCGGTGAATACAATAATCAATTTGATGATATAATTTTAAAACTTTGTAATCTGGAAGCAATTAATTCGCTTTCAGAAGGTATGCAAAGTCC
>JAJFVH010000103.1 GCA_021371875.1 Bacteroidales bacterium | reverse complement strand
GTTGGTGGTGACGGAACGGTGAACGAAATTGCCTGTGAAGTAATTCACAGTCAGGCTTCGCTTGGAATTGTTCCCATAGGTTCGGGTAACGGATTAGCCCGCCATTTAGGCATACCAATGAGTATTCACAAAGCCATCCAGCAGTTAAACCATTCCGAAACCATTTTGATGGATTATGGTATGGTGAATAATCAACCCTTCTTTTGCACCTGCGGGACTGGTTTCGATGCCTATGTGAGCACCGAATTTGCCAAAGGGAAAACCCGCGGCGTTATGGCTTATATCGAAAAAATAATTACCGGTTACTTCAGCTATAAATCGCAAAACTATCATTTGGCAGGCGAAGGAATCGATTTGAAAACCAAAGCTTTTGTGATGACCTTTGCTAACGCCTCGCAGTGGGGAAACAATGCTTATATTGCCCCGCAAGCCAGTGTGCAGGATGGCAAAATCGACATTTCGATTATGAGCCGGTTCCCCATTATCGCCATTCCCACCCTGGCTCTGCAGCTTTTTACCAAAACGATAGACAATGACCTGTTTATGACCACCCTGCGTACCGACGAAATAACCCTGTATCGCGAAGAACCCGGATCTTTCCACTACGATGGCGAACCTTATGAAGAAGGAACGGAAATTCATATCAAGGTGGTAGCCGATGGGTTGCGGGTATTGACGAAGAAAAGGTTTTGATGTTTTTTTTGTAAAACCAAAGTGACATGTAAAAAATAAAAAGACCGGACTCAAATCAATGAATCCGGTCTTTTGTGTCTTAACGAGCCGACGTTTATTTCAAATCGTCCGATGTATAAGCTTTCGGCAGTTTTCGCAAATTATATTGCGAAGCCATAATTTCGCCATAAGCGCCCGCCGAACGCAGGGCAATAATATCGCCGCGTTTGGTTTGGTTCATAAAATATTCCTTGGCAAAAGTATCCGACGATTCGCAAATGGGTCCCACCACATCATATTCTTCTTCGGGTAAGTCCGAACTCAGATTTTCGATACGGTGATAAGCCTGATACAAAGCCGGACGAATCAATTCGGTAAATCCGGCATCGAGAATGGCAAATTTCTTAGAAGTTCCTTCTTTTACATACAGTACTCTTGAAATCAGGCTTCCGCATTGAGCGACCACAGCACGGCCGAGTTCGAAATGTAAAGTCTGGTCAGGACGAAGCGTCAGATGTTTGCGGAAAACCTTGAAATAGCTTTCGAAATCGGGGATGGCAAGATGATTCGGATGCTCGTAACTAATGCCCAGGCCTCCGCCCACGTTAATATGATTGAGCGTAATGCCACGGGCTTCGAAGTGTTCTTGCATTTCATTTACTTTCAGGCATAAATCCTGAAACGACGACATATCGGTAATTTGCGAACCGATATGAAAATGGATGCCAATCAACTTAATGTTGGATAATGTTTGAACCAAATCAGTTACTTTGTCCAAATCGGACAGATTAATGCCGAATTTGTTTTCGTTCAACCCGGTAGTGATGTAATGGTGTGTATGAGCGCTTACATTCGGGTTGATACGAATTGCAACCTGAGCGGTTTTGTTTTTTGCAACAGCTAATTCATTCATCACTTCCAGTTCGGGGATTGATTCGACATTAAAGCAGAAAATATCATTGTCGAGCCCAAGGTTGATTTCCCAGTCGGCTTTTCCTACGCCTGCAAAAACGATTTTTGAATTCGCGATTCCTGCATCGAGTGCAGCCTGTACTTCGCCGCCACTCACACAATCAGCCCCTAATCCGGCATCTTTAATTACACGCAAAACACTGGGATTTACATTCGCTTTCATGGCGTAATGTACCTGAAAGTTTGACTGAGCCGTTTGTGCGTTTATTTCGTTAAGCGTAGCGCGGAGTGTTTCCATGTCGTAGTAATAAAAAGGAGTTTCAATGCCTTTAAATTTATCAACGGGGTAATTTGCTTTTATCATAATGTAGTTCCACTGAATTTCCTAAAGGTGAAAAAGAATGCCAATCTGTTTCTAATACATTCTTTTTCAGAATAACAATATTAAATTCAGCGTGTAATTTATAGTTGGGTTATTGTTTAAACAGGGTTTTAATTAATTTTCCTTTTGCTGTGTTTCGCCTTCACCTGTCTCGCCTTCAGGCGAGAGGCGAGAGGGAATTTTAGTTGAAAAGTCCCTGACTTAGTGCATTCAAAGCTCGTTTTTTATCTTCGGCTTTTATAAGGAACGAAATATTATAATTGCTTCCACCATACGAAATCATACGAACAGGAATGTCTTTCAGCGCACTCACTGCTCTGGCCTGGAACCCGACATTTTCACAATTCAGGTCTCCGACTACACAAATAATTACCATTTCACTGTCGACTGTTACAGTGCCTAATTTTTTCAGGTTATTCAGTATTTCGTCCAACCGTTTTGTGTTGTCGATAGTTACCGAAACGCCCACTTCCGAAGTGGTAATCATGTCAATTGAAGTCTGGTATGACTCGAAAATTTCGAACACTTTACGCAAAAAACCATGTGCCAGCAACATACGGCCCGATTTGATCTTGATAGCCGTAATGCCATCTTTGGCGGCCACTGCCTGAATGGTTCCTTTTTTACTTTGCATCGAAATTAATGTGCCGTGAGCTTCAGGTTCCATGGTGTTCAGTAAACGAACCGGAATGTTGTTCAGTTTAGCAGGTAAAATACAGGTCGGATGCAAAATTTTTGCTCCGAAATAAGCCAACTCGGCAGCTTCCTCGAAATGAAGATAAGGAACCGGTTGGGTACCTTCCACAAAGCGGGGATCGTTGTTGTGCATTCCGTCGATGTCGGTCCATATTTGAATTTCTTCGGCTTTGATGGCGGCGCCCACCAGCGATGCGCTGTAATCACTGCCACCGCGTTGCAGATTGTCAATCTCGCCATAGAAGTTGCGGCAAATATAACCCTGGGTGATATAAATCATCTTATCGGGTTGAGCCAGTAATTGCTTTTCAAGGTTTTCGGCAATGTAAGCAGTATCCGGTTCCGAATTTTTGTCAATGCGCATGTATTCCAAAGCAGGCAGGAGAACGCTGTTTTCGCCTGTTTCTTTTAAATACAACTGAAAAATCGCTGTTGAAAGCAATTCGCCTTGTGCCAAAATGGCTTTTTCTTCGAATAAAGTAAAAACCGATTTCGAGAACGAACGGAGATATTCAAAATGAGATTTTATTATTTTTGTTGCTTCTGCCTTATATTCAGCTGCTACGTACAATTCGGAAATTACATCGACGTATTTTTGCTCCAAAGCATTTATTTTTTCTAACGCTCCCGAGGTGTTGTTTTTGTAAAAATAATCCGAGATTTCAACTAAACTGTTCGTTGTCCCCGACATGGCCGAAAGAACAACAATTTTTTGTTCCCCATCGCATATAAGTTTGGCAACATCTTTCATGCGAGCTGCCGAACCGACTGATGTTCCACCGAATTTTAATACTTTCATTTCTTTCGTGTTGTATTTTAATTGGATATAAATTTTGAACTACAAAAGTAATACATTTTTCTCAATTTATTTCATTTGATAATTCGATTAAATGCTTTACATTTGCAAAAGAAAGCACGTAAAAGATGATAAAAACGATAATTTTGGCTTGTGTTTGATTCTTAATTGTTTTTTTATGTAGCTGATAGTCATCGGATGATTTCATGGCGCTTTATTTAGTGTTTGCAAGAAAACGCCAATCTCTGCGTTGCACTCACATCAAAAACTACTCATTTACGCGAGTAAACTCCGTGTTTTTGCTGTTTCGTGCGCCTTGACCTTGACCTTTTCTTATCAAACACTGAATTTTCTTTCAAGCACTATTTATTCAATTAGGCTACTATAAAAAAAGGAAGAACAAAAAGTTCTTCCTTTAATACAAGGGTGGAAAACGGGGCTCGAACCCGCGACCTTCGGAACCACAATCCGACACTCTAACCAACTGAGCTATAACCACCGTGTTTTGAGGTTGCAAAGATAATACAGCATTTGTTTATGTGCAATAGTTTTGATTAAAAAACGTACTCTTTTTACAAACGTCTTATTCTCAGTGATTAATGTCGACAATAAAATGGATTTTTATCTTTCAAACATGGAACTGGATGCCCAAATATCCGAAATCAGACGCAAAATCAGACTTTCGATGAATGGTGTTGTGTCCGATCAAATGAAAATGAACGGAATTGTGTATAAACATAATTACGGGGTTTCCATACCTCGTATCAAAGAAATTGCCGGGGAATATGTTCCCAATCACGATTTGGCTCAAAGGCTCTGGATGCTCAAAATCAGGGAAACGATGATAATTTCGACTTTGCTGCAACCGGTCGAAAAATTCCCTTGTGAATTAGCGCTTAAAAGAATTGATGAGCTTGACCAAATTGAAATTGTTGAGCAGATTTGTATGAACTTATTGTGTAAACTGCCATACGCAAACAATTTATGCGTCGAATGTGTCCGCTCTGAAAAAATGTGGGTGCAAATCACCGGCTTTATTCTTGCGGCGAGGGTGTACAATCAACTGAATTCGACTGAAATTCACATCATTATTGAAAAAGCCTTTGAGAGTACTACTACCACCGAATTTCATTTGTATAAAGCCATAGCCCTGTGTTTTGGTCGCTTTTGCCGGATCAATGCCCAAACCGTAAAACTGATTGAAGAAGGATTGGATATGATTTCTCAGAAAGACTCAATGGCTCAACAATATATTGCCGGAGCAGTTAAACAAGAAATATTATTTTTGAATAATTTATAAGAAAAATAGCATAAAAAGTTGTACTTTTGTAAGTCATCAGGAGCAAATAATGAGAGAAGATAATTCATACGAAATAATCAGAGATGTTTTTACCGAATATCTTAAAAAAAAGCAACATCGTAAAACTCCTGAACGATATGCGATTCTTGAACATATATATTTGCATGAGGGACATTTTGATGCCGAGCTTTTATATAATGCCATGCAAAAAGATTATCGCGTGAGCCTGGCAACGATTTACAACACGCTTGAGCTTTTGCTCGATTGCAGTTTAATTGTAAAACACCCATTTGTAGGTCAGACTGCCCAATTCGAAAAAACTTTCGGTAATTCTATTCATCACCATTTGGTGTGCTCAAAATGTGGCGCCGTGAAAGAATTCTCGGACAAGAAGATTCGCACGACAATTCAGGCTAAAAATTTCGCGAGTTTTGAAATAACACACTATTCGCTTTATTTATACGGGCTTTGCAATAAATGTAAAAATGTAAGAAAGAAATCATGATATTATTTGAAAATTTAATTATTCAACATATATAAACTCGATGAAAGTAGATGTTTTGTTAGGCCTCCAGTGGGGTGATGAAGGAAAAGGAAAGGTGGTCGATGTTTTGACTCCCGGTTACGATTTGGTTACCCGTTTTCAGGGAGGCCCGAATGCTGGTCATACGCTCGAATTTGAAGGTAATAAATTTGTACTTCGCTCTATTCCGTCCGGTATTTTTCAAGGAGGCAAAGTAAATATTATCGGCAACGGTGTGGTGCTCGATCCAGCTTTGTTCAAAGCCGAAATTGAAGCCCTCGAAGTTTCGGGACACCCACTTACCGAACGGCTTAAAATATCTAAAAAAGCACATCTGATTCTCCCTACTCACCGTTTGCTCGATGCCGCTTACGAATCGGCCAAAGGTTCTGGTAAAATCGGGACAACCGGTAAAGGTATCGGACCGACTTACACCGATAAAGTGAGCCGGAATGGCGTGCGTGTGGGTGACATCCTTCACAATTTTGAAGAAAAATACAACGCTGCCGTCGAACGTCATAAAGAAATACTGAAACAGTACGATTTTGAATACAACCTTCCCGAATTGGAGAAAGCCTGGTTCGAAGGTATCGAATGTATCAAACGTTTCGAATTGATCGACAGTGAGCATTTTGTGAACAATGCATTGAAAGCCGGGAAAAAAGTACTTGCCGAAGGCGCCCAGGGTACCATGCTCGATATCGATTTCGGATCTTATCCTTTTGTAACTTCCTCCAGTACTATCTGTGCCGGAGCTTGTACCGGTCTCGGGGTTGCTCCCCGCAATATCGGTGAAGTGTACGGAATTTTCAAAGCCTATTGTACCCGTGTGGGTAGTGGGCCGTTCCCGACCGAACTGTTCGACGAAACGGGCGATACCATGCGTAAAATCGGTTATGAATTCGGGTCGGTGACAGGTCGTCCGCGTCGTTGTGGCTGGGTCGATTTGGTAGCGCTTAAATATGCTGTGATGATTAACGGCGTAACGCAGCTGATTATGATGAAAAGCGATGTGATGGATGGTTTTGATACCATTAAAGCTTGTGTGGCTTATAAAATCGACGGCGCAGAAACCGAACAATTCCCTTACGACCTGAACGATGGCGCCGAACCTGTGTATGTGGAGATGCAGGGATGGAAAACCGACATGACAAAAATGCAATCGGAAGATGAATTTCCCGAAGAATTCAATGCTTACCTCAGTTTTTTGGAAGAAGAACTCGAAGTTCCCATTAAAATTGTTTCGGTTGGACCAGATAGAGAGCAAACCATTGTGAGATACGTAGATTAGGCAGTCCCCTCTAACTCCCTCAAAGGGGGAGAATTCGTGCGGCGTGCAGGTGATGAGTGATTTTGTGATAGCGAGTTGTTTCTTTTACACCCCCTTCTTTGGATGCGCTTGGGTAGGCTACTCTGACATATTGTCTTTTGGCAGGGATTTTGACTGATTGAATTCATAAATTTTAAACAAGAAAATTATGTATATTGGTTATATTATTTTTGGTATTTTTGCTTTAATAAGCTGGATTATTTCGTCCAGTTTACAATCAAAATTTAAAAAGTATTCTAAAATTCCCATTCCTTACGGGATGACTGGAAAACAGGTCGCTGAAAAAATGCTGCACGATCACGGGATTTATGATGTTCAGGTTATTTCCACATCGGGTCAATTAACCGACCATTACAATCCGCTTAGCAAAACAGTTAACCTGAGTGAAGGAGTTTATTCGTCGAACTCGGTAGCTGCCGCTGCCATTGCCGCTCATGAGTGTGGGCATGCCGTGCAACATGCTACCGCTTATGCGCCGCTTACCCTGCGTTCGAAATTAGTGCCGGTGGTTAGCTTTGCTTCAAATTGGATGCAATGGGTGCTTTTGGCCGGGATTATTTTTGTCAACTCGTTTCCGCAATTGTTGTTGGCCGGGATTATTTTATTTGCCATTACCACACTCTTCAGCTTTATAACTTTGCCGGTCGAAATTAACGCCAGCAGTCGTGCTTTGGCTTGGTTGAGCAATGCCGGTATCACTAATTACGAAACTCAGGAACCTGCCAAAGATGCTCTGAAAACTGCCGCTTATACTTATGTAGTAGCTGCATTGGGTTCGTTGGCGACACTGGTATATTATATCATGATTTTTTTAGGCCGCAGAGATTGACGCTTATTGTCTGAAACGGAAAAATTGTTATCTTTGCAACCGCAAAATGCAACGGCTCCGTAGTTCAGCTGTATAGAACGTCAGATTCCGGTTCTGAAGGTCTCGGGTTAGAATCCCGACGGGGTCACAAGTATTAAACGCAATTGTCATTGATTTGATAATTGCGTTTTTCATTTCCTCAAACTGACCAGAAAGCGTACTAATTGTAACAATGTTTGAATACGAACAAAAATTTATACCATCTATAAATTGAATTTTAGTAGTAACTCACGGGATGGCTGAGTCACCCGTGAGTATGGGAATGCTCTATTCTTATCCTTCTAACCTGGCATATTGCATTTGTAATTAATTTTAGCTGAACTTCAATGGGAAATAAACAACAAACCCGTATATTTGCAGGACTTAAATCAAATATTCAATATTTTCTCAGAAAAATCAGCAATGCAAAACAAATCAGGTTTCACAACAAACAACAGTCCCAAAGTTTCCGTTGTTATGCAGCATTTTATTGTTGCATTGGTAAAGGATGTGATAATCTGTTCCAAAGATTTCGAAAGCAGCAAAAAACATTTGAAAGCCTATTGTGACAACGAGAAGCTCAGTTATAGCCTATTGGAGTATAATTTGAACTTGTTTTTTGAATTGCTTGAAGATTACCGAAAAACGAATAATTTTGTTTTGTACCGGTTTCTGAAATTACAAGCCCGCTTTTGCTTTATCGATGAAGATATGTTCGGTTTATTACAAATTGCCCTGCCCGAAATGGATAGTTTCGATGAGAATCAGGATTCAGGCGCTTATGCTAACAAAACAACGGGATTCAAATTGGCTGTCCATAATGCTGGTATTGTTGGTGGTCATTTAATCGGATTATTATAAAAACAATATGTGTCAACTTTCCTATCCGGCATTCCATGTTTTATGGACGAAACCCATTGCTGCGAGCGGTAACAGCTTCGATATGAATGATGCCGAAATACTGACCATGGTTATTTCGGCTTTGATGTGGCAAAAATATAACGGGACGATAAAACTCTATACCGATAACCGGGGATATGAATTTATCAAAGCACATGATTTGCTCAATCTGTGGAATGGTGGCATAAATACGGACATACTTGAAAATAATGACTATCCGATTGATCCTGAAATATTCTGGGCGGCAGGAAAGTTAATAGCCCTGGAAGCGCAGGCTGCCCCGTGTGTAATGCTTGATATTGATCTTATCGTTATACGTTCGATCCATGAGTTATTGGAAAAGTCTCCCATAGCGGCTTTACATACAGAGAACCTGAGCCCAGATGTTTACCTGGACTCTTCGTTATTAAAACGACCCGGAAATTTTAAATTTCCCGAATTCTATAATTGGAAAACATTAGCTTCGAATACCGCTTTTTTGTATATCAGGGATGAATCATTTAAAACTTTCTATCTGAACGAATCGAAACAATTTATGTTTCATAATACGGAGAAGCCTGAGGAATTTGTTTCCCAAATGGTTTTTGCCGAACAAAGGCTGCTCTCGATATGTGCCAATCACCACGGCCTACCGGTAAACTATTTGATAACCGATCCGTTTTCTTTATCGAATGATACCGTAATTCATCTTTGGGGATTTAAAAGTTTGTTGCGGCAAAACGAAAGTGTGCAAGCTGTCTATTCAAGGCAATTAATCAAAATGTTTGGAGATCAGCTTTCGACAAATACGTTTTTTGAGAATTATAGGTGTAAAGGTCGAGATATAGGCTGAATTTTGACCTTTACACCTCGTTTCAGTTTTTTTGATGAATAAAATTTTTGTTTGGAATTAAAGTGATTTTAAGAATTTTGCTTCCCGTAAATCCTGAATAATTTTATCCATAAAATTATTGATATGTTCGTCTGGTTCTTTGTTTATCGTGTTTTCCTTGTACCATTTTACAATTTCTTTCGCACCTTGACGGAATGAAATCTGCGGATTGAAATCGGGTACAAATTTGCGGATTTTTGCATTGTCGAAAATCATACTATGAGCCTTATCGCCCAGCAAACTATCGCCAATCCGCTTGTCGTACCGGGCTATCAAGTCCGACGGAACATGCACCAAATGAGGAGTTACTCCTAATTCGGCAGCCATAATGGTAAAGATGCTGTTCCACGATAACCATTCATCCGAGGTAATATGGAATGCTTCGTTGATGGCATCCTTGTTTCCCAGCAATCCAACCAATCCAACTGCAAAATCCTTATGGTGTGTAAGTGTCCAAATAGAAGTTCCATCGCCATGCACCACCACGGGCAACCCTTTCAGCATGCGATGTAATACGGTATAGCCGCCTTCCATCGGAATCAGGGTTTTGCTGTAGGTATGCGAAGGGCGAATGATGGTGTATGGAAATCCGTTTCTTTTATGCTCGTCTTTTAACAGGCTTTCGCAGGCAATCTTATTTTGGGAATATTCCCAAATAGGATTTTCCAACGGTGTTTCTTCGGTTACAGGCAGCTTTTCGGGAGGAGTCTGGTATGCCGATGCCGAACTGATAAATACAAACTGATCGGTTTTGCCGGTGAATAATTTGATGTCATTCTGTATGTGTTCCGGTTCGAAAGCTATAAAATCGACTACTGCATCGAAATGCTGCCCTTCAATCGCTTTTTTTGTTTCATTAAAATTACGAATATCCGCAATGATAGTTTTAGCTCCTTCTACATTGTGAATACCGGCACTTTTGCCCCGGTTTATATGATATAAATCCATACCGCGTCCGATGGACAGTTCCGAACATGCCGAACTGATATTGCCCGTCCCGCCTATAAATAATACTTTCATTGTAAATAATTGTTTTTAATGGTCGTATGGAACTCGTCCCAAAAAAAACAGGACTCGTTTCATTTCAATAATAAATTTATGAATTGCCTCTGTTTGATTGATCAAAAGCAGATATATTTTTCAGATTATCGAAAATTTTCTTGCCCATTTGGCCGATTAGATATTCCTGTTTGCCACGGTCTGAATTTAAAAGGTTTCGGTTTCCGGTAAACGTTAGAATTCCCGCAAAAAGACACTCCGGTTTCTCCTTTCGAGAGGGAGACCCCGGAGCTTAAAGGATATAATCTGAAATTGCAGAATAAAGGATCAGCTTTTTTTCTGTTTCTTTTCTCTCTTTTCCTCTTTTTTTTCTTTGGGAGTTTTAAGAGGTTCTTTTTTTGCGGTTTTTTTCGCATCCATTGATTTTGACATGATCTTAGTTTTTAAAATGGTTGTTTTTATCTATTCAGAGATTTTTCCCTTTGCAACAACTTATAAATCATTAAGATTGCTACTCTTTTTATATTTATAAGCTTCGGGATTTTTCTTTACTATTTCGTATTCGTATAGGTAAACTATTTGATCGTCACTTTTCCGCTTTGTTTGATATTGTTCGATGCGGAACCGAGCAAGAGATTGTAATTACCGGTTTCTACCACCCAGCCATGTGATTTTACATCCCAATAAGAGAAATCATTACTTTTTAAATGCAACGTAACTTTTTTGGTTTCACCTGGTTGCAGCTCTATTTTTGCGAATGATTTCAGCTCTTTTACAGGGCGTTCGACAGACGAATTTAGTTCCTGAACGTAAAGTTGGGCTACTTCCGCTCCACCTTTTTTCCCCGTGTTTTTTAAGTCGAATTCTACGGTTACACCTTCAGTTTTGTTTATCTCCGGGCTGGACACATGCAGGTTGCTATATTCGAAAGTAGTGTACGATAAACCGAAGCCAAAAGGATAAAGCGGTTCAATTTTTTTAGATTCGTACCAGCGGTAACCCACAAAAATGCCTTCTTTGTAGTTAATGTCGAAAACGGGAATTTTAGGAGCAATATAATCGCCTTGCCAACCGGTGTAAAGGCTCATTCCTGCCGGAATATAGTCGGCTCCGGGTGAATCCTCAAATTTTTTCTCAATGCTGATAGGTAATTTCCCCGAAGGATTGGTTTTCCCCGATAAAACTTCGGCTAAAGCGGTATATCCGTTTTGCCCGCCATACCATGCATAAATAATGGCAGGCACTTTGTTGTTCCAATCGGTCATTTTTACACCTCCACCGGTGTTTACCACTACCACCATATTGCTATTCTGTTTAGCTACATTTTCAACCAATGCGTTGCTTTCGGCGGGAAGTTCAAACGGCCTGTCCCAACCTTCGCTATCGCTGGTACCTACGCTTACCACTACGAAACTTGCCGCCTTAATTTGTTCGTCGGTAGGCGTTTTTGCATACACAACCTTCGGTCCGAATTCCGCACGTAAAGCATCGATCATGGTGATATTGTCGTATCCCAATACTTCAGCCGATCCCAAACCGCGGGCTATGTTTTCTACATATTTTCCAACCACAAGTATGTTTTTCTTTGCTTTGTCGGAAAGTGGCAGGATGTTTTTTTCGTTGCGCAACAACACGATGCCTTCGCGGGCAGTTTGTAAGGCCACTTTTTCATGTTCGGGATATTTGGACAGATAACTTTTATCCTGCACCGGACGGTCATAAAGTCCCATCGCTATAAAACCACGCATAATATTTTTAACCATCGCATTGATTTCGGCTTCGGTGACTTTGCCTTCTTTTACTAATCTGGCAGCATTGGTCAATAGGTAAGTATCGCCCATTTCTTGGAATTGGGGATCGCCGGGATTTCCACCACCCGGCATTTCAAGGTCTTGTCCGGATTTTATTGTTTTTTCAGGATCGTACACCGACCACCAATCGGTCATCACAAAACCTTTAAAGCCGAGTTCCTTTTTAAGCAACTGGTTAATCACGTAATCGCTTTGGCCGGCCCATTGGCCGTTTACCTGATTATACGAAGTCATAACCGATAGTGCACCGGCATCAACGCCTGCTTTAAAACCGGGCAGATAGATTTCGTGGATGGCTCTTTCGTCGACTACAGAATTGGTGCGGCGGCGATGGAAATCGGTGTTGTTGCATAAAAAATGTTTCAGAGTGGTAATCGTCCCGGTACTTTGCATCCCCACCACGTAGTTTTCAACCATGCGGGCTACCAGAAACGGATCTTCGCCGAAGAATTCAAAATTCCGGCCATTTTGCGATACGCGGTAAATATTCAATCCCGGACCTAACAAAACAGCTACATTGTTGGCACGGCATTCTTCCCCGATACTTTTTGCATAGTTGCCAGCCAATGCCGGGTTCCATGTGGCGGTAAGCGCAAGCGGGCAAGGGAAGGCGGTGGATTTTTCAGTTGAGTTATCCAGGTTTTTACGGATATGAACTCCCTGGGTTGCATCCGAAAAATAAAATGCAGGGATATTGTATTTTTCATATCCCTTTGTAAAGAAGGAATTATGACCGCCAATCATTTCTATTTTTTCGTCGAGCGTCATCAACGATAAAATAGAATCGGCTCTTTTGTCGGCTACTTCCAGGCAAACTGGAGTTCGAAATGGTTTGAAATTATATTCCCCTGTTTTGGAGCAGGTTTGCGAAAACGAAGAAAAAGTTTGCAGACAAAGTCCACAAAGAAGAATTAATGAGCGTTTCATGCGTATATCGTCTATAAGATTATTGTTATAAAATTATGTTAGTAAGTTGTTATTTGAGCTTAAATTTGTTCCAATGATATTCTCAGATTATTTGCCAGATTATCAATTGTCTCCAATCCAAGGCTATCCTCTTTTGCCGTTCCGACTATAGTCCCGCCGGCATGACTGAACCCGAAACCATCATTAATCACTTTCATGTTTTGTTGTAACAAAAAAGTATGTATGTTTTGGATCGTGGTTTCCTGTCCGCCGTTACGGAAATTACCACAGGCTATAGCGCAACCGGTTTTCCCTGATAATTCGAGCGGAAAATCATAACTCGGGCGAAACACGATACAGCGGTCCATCATGGTTTTCAGCGGACCGGATACCATGCCGAAATATACCGGCGAACCAATGATTACGGCATCGCACCAACGCAGGGCTTCGTAAATTTCCTGCATGTCATCTTGTAAAACACACTCCCGGTCTGTAGCGCAATTCCAACATGCGATGCAAGGTTTTATTTCTTTGCCTGCCAACGAGATGTACTTTGTTGCAAAATCGCTTTTCTTTAAAATATTTAAAGCATATTGCACTGCATACGCAGTATTCCCCTCTGAATTAGGACTGCCGGAAATGCCGAGTATATTCATTTTTCTACTTCTATCTTCAGATAACCTATTGGTTAGCACTTGCTTATTTTAAATCGGTATTGCTTACAAAAGCGATACTCTTACTGTCTGGTGACCATGACGGAACATTGATGGTTCCCTGTCCTCCGTACAAATAAGCGATTACTTTTGGTTCACCTCCGCTGATCGGCATCATCCGCAGGTAAACATGTTTGTAAAAAGGATGATCGTCCGGTTTTACATCATTGAGAAACGTAATGAAAACTATCGACTTGCCATCGGGTGAAACGTGAGGGAACCAATTGTTCAAAGTGTCGAAAGTGACTTGTTCCTGTTCGCTTCCATCCGGCTTCATACGCCATATTTGCATGTTGCCGGCACGGGTGGAATTGAAATAAATGTATTTTCCGTCGGGTGTAAATTCCGAACCATCGTCCAAGCCTTTGGTATTGGTTAGTTGTACCTCTTTTCCGCCTTCCACCGAAATTTTATAAATATCAAACTGATTATTTCGCCCACCTGTATAAATGAGAAATTCTTTGTCGGGCGACCATCCATGGAAATATGAAGGACTTAGTGACGTTACACGCGTAGGTTTGCCTCCGGTTGCGGGCAGATAATATACAACGGACTGGCCTTTATCGTCGGCGCTGTGGTGGCTGATCCCGATCAGTTTTCCGTCGAAAGACAGGACGTGGTCGTTGTTGTTATTATTGGCAAAACCGGTATTGAGTAGTGAAGGTTTACCTGTAGCCAGATCGAAATTATAAAGCAAACCTTTACTATTAAAAATCAATGTTTTTCCATCCGGAGTCCAGTTTGGAGCCTGAATGGAATAGGGTACCTGATACAGGATTTTTCGTGCGCCTGTCGCCACATCCATCGTTTCGAGATTGCTGCCGATATAATCGGTATAAGGAACAAGACTTGCACTTGCCGGAATTTCAATTCTTACGTTTTTGAAAACAGCTTTTTCAGAAACTTTGGGATTATGCGCGCAAATAAATAAACCAATGTAAGCCTCATCGGCAATGGTTGAATCGGTCACTTGTTCCGATACGAAAGTTTCGCCCCAATGAGTTACAGACATAATGTAGGTATTGCCTTTGCGTACGAGTTGCACGACGTCAGGACCCTGGATATTCATGCGTTTTTCTTCCATGTCGGCACCTGTTTTGTGGCGATACTGAAGTGAAGTAAGTTCATCTCCATGAATCATGGCGCTGATTTGAGGAGCATTCGGCTCGAGCGACTGGCGAACCATCCATCCGATTTTACGGTGGGCTTCAACGCCTTTTCCAACAAATTCAACCTGAGCGGTGAGAATGAAATCACCTTTGATTTTTTTCCATAAATAATGAAATTCATCACTGCCAAACCAAATATTTGTACCCGACCCTTGAATGGTGTATTCTTGTTTTTCTGCGTCATAAGTTGCAGAACCAGGGAGTTGCACGTTGCCAACATCGGAATGACCTTCAAAAATACCGAGTTGTTTGTTCAGCGTTTGCGCTGAGATAGAATTTGGATACAACATAGCGAGGATGATAAGTGGTAAGCTGATATGATGTAGCGTTTTTTTCGTCATAATTTATTATTTAAGATTAGAATTTCCGGTTGTCTACCAACAGAATTATCTTTGGATATCCTTAGGTATTTACCGTCAGGAGCAGAATCGGTTGGATTGATAAGTGTCCGGTATTTCAATTGCAAAAGTATGATTTTTTTCTAAAAAATGATTACAGAACGTGATTATTTTGGGGTGAAAAATTTTATTCTGATAAAAAACAGGAAACCTGAATGTAGAAATTTATATTTCCTTGCCCACTGAAATCAGGCGGTTTTAAATGAAAACCGGAGATGATTAATCTCGTTTATACGCAAAGAAGTTTAACTTGTTGTGGAGGAAGTGGTACTTTAGCGGGCTCGGGGAAAAAGGTGAAACCATACTGAACGATTTCATCTCTTCTTTATCCCCCTGTATTCCCAAATTATTGTATCAGTATTTTACATTGTCCAGGCTTCGGCATGCATGTCCGTTTCGTCGGACCAGCGATATTGTAAGCGTGTGATTTCATCAATAATGCCGGTCGGTAATGGCTGAATATGTTTCGAAGCATTCAAAAACTCGTTCAGATTTTCAGCGTGACTGGTGGCGCCTACAGTAGCACGTATATTTTCAAAACTGAAAGCGAAACGGACACAGAATTCGGTCCAGTTTTCCACTCCTGAGCGTTCAAAAATCGGAGCAATCTTCACGGCTCTCTTTTGTAAATATTCTTTCCATGCTACGCCGGGTACATCGCGTAACCAGTGAACCGGGCCGCCAGCTACTGTTCGCAGGGCAATCTGTGCTTCTTTCCGTTCGTTTAGCAATTCCCACAGTTCATTGCTGGCAAAACGTTGTAGCGGATTCAGATAATAAATATATCCATCCACAACACCTTCAGGATAACCAGCTTTTAAAGCCTGAAGGGCCGTTCCCGATGTCCAGGGGAAAACTTCCAGAACAAACCTGTTTACAAGGCCTTCCGCCTTGATGCGTACAAATTCCCAATAACATTCTCCTCCATTGGCAAAGTCACGGGCAAGTTCGCCTGTGCCCAAACAAAGTTGTCCTATTTCAAGGTTTTCCAATCCAAGTGGTTCCAGATTGTTGTGCAAGTCTTTGTGCAGCTCGCTGATGGAGTTACCTTCAAGTTTAACGATAAGTTTCGGAATTTTTGTCCTGTCTTCATCAAAAGCCGCGCGCAAAACTTGATGCGCATTGTTGTATTGGTTGCTGGCATGAAACCACACACCTGTTTCCATTGCCGTGCGTGCCATCTTAATTCGTTCGGAGAACGGAATTTTATCGTCGCCAAGACGCGTCGTGCCGTAAATGTAAGGAGTCAGGTCGGTAAGAAGTGTCGATTGATTGGGTTTGTTCATTGAAGCCATGATGATTTGTGTTTTGTAAGCAGAACGATTTGAGAGACTGCAAATATATGAAAATAATAAATGTAATTCCTTTTGTTGGAAAAAAAGTTTTGTTGAGAAAGTAAAGATCATTCGGTCAGGATTGGTGATTGGAAAAATAAACAACCCTGTTTTTTATAAGATTGTGTTTTCCCGGAAATCCTGTTGTGTCGATCTATCGTCCGGAAAGAAAAAAAACAATTCATTGACTCGGAAAGTCATATTGTTTTAAACTTTAAGTACATTTGTAACGTTAATAATCTTCGGATACGATTAAATAAGATCAGGTATTTCTATATCCGAATATAGCCATTTTATGAAAGATGGAATTCGGATTGTAAAAACAGCAAAATAAAATAAGTGAATGAAAATGAAAGCGATTAAAGTCCCCAACGAATTATGCGAAATTCCGTATTGCCACAGCAGGCTTCAACTAAACGGAGTCTCCATTATTGAATCCTGCACACAAGCACATGACCTGAAAACCAACATGTTCCTTGAAGATCATTTATTGTTGTTTGTTTTGGAAGGCACACACCATTTCCGGGTTGGGAACACCAATTACACGGTGAACAAAAACGAGATGATCCTGTTGAAAAAATCCATCTGCGTGGAGTCGCACAAACAAGGGAATGCCGACAAAGATTTCGCCTACGAGAGTATCATGTTTTTCTTAAAAGAAGAGTTCCTGTTGGATTTTATTCGCATGAACTCTATTAAGTCACTGGTCACCATCGAGAAAGTACAAATCACGGTAAAACCTTTCGGCGAAAGGCTGTTAAGATTCCTTGAATCAATAAAACCGTATTTCCGCGATCCCAACGAAATAGACGCCGGCTTGGTGCGGATTAAAATGCTGGAACTGCTATACGACCTTGCCAACACCGACAAGAATTTGTTGCTGCAATTAATACAGGTAAAACAACAGGTACGGACCGACATTATTCGCGTGATGGAAGAAAATTACATGAATCCGGTTTCATTATCGGATTTGGCTTATTTATCGGGAAGAAGCCTTTCGGGTTTTCGCAGGGATTTTCAGGCTATTTATCAAATCACACCTGCCGAGTGGATACGCGCTAAACGGATGACAAAAGCCCGCGAATTGATTTTGTCCACGTCCATTCCCATTGCTGATATTTGTTACCAGACAGGTTTCGAGAATGTATCCCATTTTTCACGGTTATATAAATCCGTTTACAACATGTCTCCGAGCGACGACAGGATAAAGAGCCA
Organism: Bacteroidales bacterium; assembly: GCA_021371875.1. Taxonomy (GTDB): domain Bacteria; phylum Bacteroidota; class Bacteroidia; order Bacteroidales; family Paludibacteraceae; genus Paludibacter. The sequence continues at coordinate 26,169 of JAJFVH010000103.1, read as the reverse complement.
AAAAATCGCATAAATAACCCGTAAAGTCAACTATTTTGAATCGGAAAGAATAGTCAGGTTGGTTTTTTTTAGAGAAATTTGCAACATGAATCAAAACGGTGATTATTTATACCAAAACCGTTTGGATATTAGAATAAAAAAATCCCGTATAAAAAACAATTATTTAACTCAATCAATTAAAAAGAAATGAACTACAGAACATTAGGAACAACAGACCTGAAGATTTCGGAAGTAACATTCGGCGCTTGGGCAGCCGGTGGATGGATGTGGGGCGGAACGGAGCGGAAAGATTCAGTGGACGCAGTAAAAGCGGCTTACGACTTTGGTGTTACGTCTATCGATACCGCTCCCATTTACGGGCAAGGTACCAGCGAGGAAATTATCGGCGAAGCACTTAAAGGAATTCCACGCGACAAAGTGCAAATCCTGACCAAATACGGCATGCGTTGGGATGTAGCCAAAGGCGATATGTTCTTCAAAAGCAAGGACAACCAGGGGAAGGATATTGACATTTACAAATACTCCGGTAAAGAAGATATTATAAAAGAATGCGAGGACAGCTTGCGCAGACTTCGTACCGATTACATCGATTTGTACCAGATTCATTGGCCCGACTCCACCACTCCGATAGGCGAAACCATGGAAGCCGTGACAAAACTTATTGAGCAAGGGAAAGTACGTTACGCCGGCGTTTGTAACTATAACGTCGAACAAATGAAAGAAGCGGAAAAATTCGTGAAATTAGCTTCGAATCAGGTGCCTTATAGCATGGTAAATCGTGGCATTGAATCGGATGTGGTACCTTATTGCCTCGACAATCAAAAATCCATATTGGCTTACAGTCCTTTGGAAAGAGGCTTGCTAACCGGTAAAATGAAACCGGGATACAAATTCGGCGAAGGCGACCACAGGGCCACGGCTCATTTCTTTAAGGATGAAAACCTGATAAGAACTTCCGCCTTCTTAGATAAAATAAAACCTTTGGCCGATGAAAAAAATGCGACTCTCGGTCAGTTGGTCATCCGCTGGACGCTTGAACAGCCCGGCATCACGATTACATTGGTAGGCGCGCGAAATGCAGTGCAAGCTATTGAAAATGCAAAAGCATCGGACATCAGCCTGAGCGAAAATGAACTTAATTTTATTACAAGCGAATTGAATAAATTGGTTTTGGTTAGTTAACAAAACTTCAATATCAGTATGTTGGCGTTGATTTTTTCTGGTTTGCATATTTCATCGAATTATGCAATGGAGATTTCAATTCCAACATATTTTTTTTTCTGAAGTGTAATACAAACAGTAAAAATTGAAAACAAAAATAGGTTGGATAGGACTTGGCAGAATGGGAATTCTCATGTCGGCACGGCTGCAAGCCGGCGGATATCCCCTGGATGTATATAATCGCACAAAAGGCAAAGGGAATAACCTGTCAGCATTGGGTGCAACAATAGCTTCGTCACCGGCGGAACTGTTGGATAAAACGGATGTGCTGATTATCATGGTTTCCGATGATAATGCCACACGTGAAATTTTCAACGGCGCAGCGGGATTGTTAAGTTCCAACGCTACCGCTAAAATAATTATCAATATGAGTACGGTTTCGCCGGGAATAAGCAAAGAGATGGCGGAATGTTGCCGCAGGCAAGGCAACCGGTACCTGGATGCACCCGTTTCGGGAAGTGTGAAACAAGCCGAAAGTGGCGAACTGGTGGTAATGGTTGGCGGTGATGAAGATGTTTTCCTGCAAGTGAAACCCGTTCTGGATCAGTTAAGCAAATTAACCATCCGGATGGGCAGTTCAGGCGCTGGAAACAGTGCAAAGTTGGCCGTAAATACCCTGTTGGGAATTATGAGCCAGGGACTTTCGGAAGTGGTTCTTTTTGCCAATGACAACGGTATAAAAACCAACGATTTGCTTGATGTGATCCATAACAGCGCCATGGGGAATGTGTACATGAAAATCAAAGGCGATGCCATTTTGCAAAATAATTTTGATGCTGCCTTCGCCTTAAAACACATTGCCAAAGATTTACGTCTGGCAAAACAAAGTGGCTTAAAATCTCCTCTGGGTGAAATGGCATATCAAACTTTTCAGGTGGCCGAAGCAGAATTTGGAGAAGAAGATATTATTGCCGTTATCAAAAAATTGGGTACAAAAGAGTGAATCCTTGTACCCAACATTCTTTTCAAGAGGAAAACTGGTTGCCGAGACAAGTTTCTAACTCATCCGATAATTTCAAGTCATTCGGATAAGTGTTTAACTCAATAAGAAATATAAATAAAAACAAACCAACTTAAAATACATCAAGTTGGTCAGTTTTTCTATTTACGTATTTAACCAATTAATTAATTAACTATATATTTATTTTACTTCTTCAAAATTCTTCACTATTGATATTCAGTAATTTATGGAATTTATGTACAAATATGGTACAAAATAAATAGAAGTAAGTATAAAACATATAAATCTGATTTACAAATATATAAAATGTTTTTTATAAGCAAATATAAGTTTGATTGGAAACTAACAATCAGATACAAAAAAACCGCTTTCGGGGGCTTTTAAGGTAGTATCTTCTTCAATTTAAGTACGAAATATAGTCCGACAAGTAAAACAACTGCAAGCCAAATCCGACCGCACCATACTTGGAAATTTTGCCAACCGGTCAATAGGGCTTTTACTTGTTTAACCACTTCTACCGGATAGGGAACCCGGATTGTGTCATTGATAAAAATTGAATCTTTGACAATGCGATTTTTGTACAGGTACCTGAATTTTTCCAGAATCAAGGTATCGCCTTTCTCCTTGACAAAAACAGAATCATAACGGAAAATTGAGTCTCTGACGAAATTATCCCGGTACTCTATTTTGGTAGTTTCTACCGGAATGTATTTGACCGATTTGCAGGAATACAACAAAGTTGCTATTGCTGCGAGGAAAAGTATCTTTTTCATTGGATTTTGATTTTAGTTTGTAGTTTAAAACCTGCCTGTACTGCTGAAATATCGGCATTTTGCCCATTTTCGACAAAACTCATGGCCGCCACAATTAGAATGTAATCAGAGCCATTCCGGACAGTTAGTTCCTTGTTTCGAGGGACACCCGACCACCTTTCAACATGGGCGATATAACTTTCCGTATCGTTCTCGGTTGACGGTGCCCAGTGGGCAATGATCTTTTCAATGGTGTTTAATCCTTGGGAAAGGTACGTCCCAAGGATTACAAAGCCCGCACGATAGCCGTAAGGCAGTGACGAGAATGTTTTGAAACTTTTGTCCCGGCCTTTAATTTCTCCCTGGAACTGTTCGGTATTTTTCCGGATATTCAACGGATTGTTGTTCCTAAGTCCTCTCGATTTCATATTTAATCCTCCTGCTTTTTTGAGTTTAGAAATGATATGAGGGTTTGTATCTCCTCTTTGTTTTCAAAGAGTTTGAGCAGGACCTTTTGAATTTCGTCCACGTTTTTGGTTTCCTGCCTGAGGTTTTCAAAAACGGATTTCGCTTCGACCAGGACAATCCCGATAGCTCCAATTACGGTAAAGTAGGGCATATCGAAAACCACGCTTGCCACAATATCGGCAATGGAAAGCATAATCATTAAGCCGAAATAGCTTGTCAATTTGGTAATGGTACGGCGGTAGCCGAAGCTGGTACGGACGATTTTCAGGCGTTTTGCACGTCTTACACCGAAATACAGGTCAATGAGTACGGACAGAAAAACACAGGTGTAAAGGACAGCCAAAACGGTAAGCAGGGCGTTCAGATTGCCCCAATCTTTATTCATTATTAATCGTATCATATGTGTTTGAATTTTAATTAGTTTTGATTTGATTATTAAAAAAATCCCGCTCTTTCGGGCGGGATTTGAGCAAGAAAACGAATATTATTGCCTACGCTTAGGCAACAGTCACAGCACCCAGATACACACTGTTTGCCACTTCTTTGGCATCTGCAGAAATGAAACCGAGATACACCTGCACTTCTTCACCCACCCAGTCGGCAGGGACGGAAACCGTTTGAGTTACGGTGGAGCGGGCTTCCCCTGCGGATACGGTTACCGCTTCGCCTTTGTCGGCATTCAGCACGGCAATCAGGGCTTTGTCGGTTGCTTTGGCAGTGCCTACGCCGGTGTTGTCTCCCCAAGTAACAGTTACACTTCCGTTTGCGGAAGTTGCCACTCCATTAGTTGCCGAAGTTAACGAACCTCGCGAAATGAGGGCGGAAGCGAAATTCAGTTCATAATCAGGATAATCGCCCGAAATGGCGTTTGCCAGCGTGTAAGACATTGCGGCATTGAAAGCCGTCTGTTTGTTGGTGTAGAGTTTGAAACCGGTACGCACAATGTCGGTCAACGGTTTGAGAAAGTCCAACGCAAGCGCAAATTTGCTTCGTTGGCTCAACTGTCCGTCCGTGCGGGGGTTCTTTACACTCTGGGCTTGGCTACGCATATACGAAATGCCTTTCCAACTCCCACCTATGACCGTCCCGACCTTGCCGGAAAAGCCACCTAAGATACCTTGTTTAATTGTTCCCATTTTACTACTTTTTTTTAGGGGTTAATAATTCGATTTTAACTTGGACTTGGTAATAAGCAAATACGGCTCAAACCTTATCCGAATGCAAATGTAATTACAGGTAATTATCTGAATATCATATTGGTTTCTTATGCTTTAGGTTGCTTTAATCTGCCTTTTTCCTCGCGAAAAAACACGAAAAGGGAAAAGAAAATGTAAACACCCTCTTACTGCAAGAAAAAGCGAAGAGAAACGGAGCGTTGAGGCTGTCAAGGTTTTTCGGCGAAATACTACCCGAAGCGTAGCGGAGGTGTGGAGATTTTGGCGAAAACCCGTAGGGCTTGACCTTTACAGACTTATTTTCTTGCTGTTATCTTTGTGAACATTTTTTTGTCGCTCTTTGATTACAGTAAAACCCTGCGTGGAACGCAAATACAATAATTCCATCAACTGTATTTCTTCAGGGGTGGGTGGTCGGGGGCTGTGTGTGGGCGAAGCAGGATTAAACCGAAAACAGGTAAAGCAGCCTTGAGCCGGAACGGAGCGGTAAAAAACAGGCGGAGCGATAGCGGAGTAGTTTTTTTGCCTGCGTAGTGGAGAGGCGCGAGCCGTCTGCGAGTGGAGCGAGGGTGGCAGACGAGGGTAGCCCGGAACGCAGTGAGGGCTTCGACTGCCTACGGCTTTGCCGCAGGGCTGGCGGAGTTTTTGTTTGGAGCGTGCGTTGGAAAAGGCAAGGGCTGGACTAAATGAGGAAGTAAAGTGTAACGGAACGGACGAATGGAGGACAGCTCTTGTGTGGGGTGGCTGTGCGGTGTGAATGAAGGAATGGAGAGTAACGGAATGACAAAATGAACACGGCAAAAGCCACATTGAAAGCGACTACAAAAACTGTGACAGCCCGATTAGCCCGAGCGACCCGCAGGCGAGCACAACAATAAGTGGCGGCTGCCCCCAATTATAAATCAAACTAATCCTTATTGGGGTTTTGGGGGCAGGTGCAGCCACGAATGAGGATTGAACGAGCGTGTGTAGCAAAACAAGCTGACACGCCACGAGGAGCACCTACCGGAGCGCAGGAGTGAGTGTGGAAGCGTTAGCTGTCAAGGGCAGACAGAAAAACACTACCCGAAGTGAAACGGAGGTGTGGAGGTTTTTTCAGGCTGCATGTTTTACCCTTGCAGCTATGTTTTTGCGAACAAAGTGAGTGATTGACGAATACCTTTTTACCTGTTCGGTTTAAAATCCTGCGTGGGCAGGTTATATATTTAAAAACAGTTAGTTTCTTTTTTCAAATAACTACCGTGTGCCTGCCTTAGCAATAATCCCGCATTACAAAAGCGGGCAACTTGCTTATCAGCGGTGCTTTCTGGAATTTGTAGTGTTTTGGCTACTTCAATGTATTTAGTTCTGTCAAATTGGGGTGGCAAGGCTTGGAATAATGCCATTTTAGGGTTGAGATTTTGATTCGGTGTTGTGCCGGCTTGTGGTAACTGACGAAATACAAAAGCGGAATGTTGTATAAGTACTTTGACCATTTCCATTGCAATGTAAAAATCGGTATCGTTGGATACGATAGTGTTGCTGATATTGCCATCATCCATAATTCGCAAAACGGTTAGGATCATTGAAATGCGGAATGCAATTAACCCTAAACGCCGAATTGTACCAATATAATCATTTCCCAGTAATTCCCAATACTGCTGTTGTACTTGTTCAAAATATTGATTGAATGCTGTTTGCTGACTTGTGGAGAATGAAAAACGGAGATTGTCAAATTGTTTGAGTGTTTTGTAAAAACCAAAAAATACATCACCGAAACGATTGAAACGCTGGTCTAAAGATTCACTCTCATTACAGGCGAATACATTAATCCATTGCAAGCGGATATTCATATAATAGAATATGAAACGGCTGAACAAGCCGTTTTCAGCATCGGGAATTAAACTTTGTATCTGCCGGGGTGTTCCAGACAGCAAGACCGAGAGTTTGGGTATATCAAGCGTAACATATTCCCTGTCTTTACGTCGTAAATACGAGATTTTCTCGTGGTGGAAAGCTTTTCGGAAAGCGTCCGAGTAATTGCCGTGTTCGGATTTAAACGTTTGTGCAAGCGTATCCCCTTCTGTTTCAAACATTAATCCAACGCCTTGATTGTCATTTAGTATTTGAAAAACGGCAGTCGCGCTGCTGTTTGCCGGAATGAAAAGCACACGCAATGGCGGTTCTTTCGGTTGCTCTGTATCGAGATTTTTTTTATTGGCTGAATATTCTGCTTGCTGTCGCTTATATTCTTCAAGTTCTGATCTGTTCAACTCCCGTAACTGTCGGTGAATTGGCTCTACTAATCGACGACATAAAGACAACCGTCCTTTGCCTGCAGAAGCTTGTGCGGAGACAAACAAAAACAAATTTGGGAAAACTGTAACGCCACCGTAATAGCCATAAACATTTGGAAGACTTGCAGAAATGACTACCAAGGAACCTAATAAAAGCAGGTCTGCATCTTCACGAGAATTTGCATATTGTGTAATCTGTCGGAGATAGCCGGGCAACAGAGAATATATATCTTCGGGAAAGGTGGGTAAAACTTCCTCTAATCCCTCCGAAGGGAGAAAATCAAGATTCTCTATTTGATTTGATTTTGCCGAAATATCCATTTTGCCATTTTGGCAATTTGATAATTTTGGCAATTTAGCAATATCGTCCGGAGTATAATTTGTGTGATTTTTTACAGAAACATCTATGCCTGCGGACTTTGCCAAATGGTAAAGTGTTTTGATTGTTACGCCGTGGCCGTGCGAAGCAAGGCAGGCGGAGTATTGTTTGTCGGTTTCGTTTTGCGAATAAGACGGATAAAAACGACTTAGGCGGTGGTAATAATTACGACCGCTTTCCCCCAAAGCGTCAGCGAGGGCAAAGCCCAAATCTCGCCAGTCGGCATAGTTGGGGGCAATATCGAGAGCGGAAGATTCAATTCTCCTTGTAATTTCTTCAATGTCGTTATTTGTACCTAAAGACTGCAAGGACTCTTGGTACTGAGAATTCTGTATTGGTTTATCTGGAACCCAATCTGAAGGGTTGAATGTCTTCTTGCTCATAATTATTTAGTTGAGGGTTTGTAAAGTGGATTAATGTATGCCTGTGGATCGTGTGATAAAAAACAGGCGCGGGATATGTCCCGTCCTGATTTATCGACTTCAACACCGTAGGTTTGTTGAATGTAATTTGCAACCGCAGCAAAATAGTTGCTATGTGTTATTTGTTTGGAGTCAATAGAGATTATCCATTTTAGCCCATCGCCAGAAGGACTGACGAAAAGCAATTGCGTTTCAAAGTATTCATCCTGCAAAAGTTGCTTGCGAAGCAGATCAACGCTTTGCAAATGGTCAAAATCAACACACAGTAAGCCGGAATGACTTATGAGTGCTTTGTCGTTGCGAGTTTGGAATATCCCTGAAAAAGTACAGTAGTCAAATGTTGAGGCTTTAAACCGCCTTGCTCGTTTAAGCCTCTCCCCCGACCCCTCCCCACAAGGGAGGGGAGAAAGAATTGATCGCAATTTTTTAGTTCGTTGTTTTGCATAATCGCCGATAATGTAATTGTAGGCATCGAGCAAGAAAATTGATTTATGAGGAATGGTATTCTGAATGGGGGCTTTGAAAAAAGAGAAACAGCCCCCTAAATCCCCCACAGGGGGACTTTGGGTTGAGCTATCAGAAATATTATTTGATTTTTTGCTATTGGCGTAAAAATTGAATTTCTCGCCAATATGCAGGTTCATTTCTTTATTCAGCGTTTGCAGCAACTCATCGCCAGACTGTTTGTAATGTAGTTCGGCAAAGTCGAACGCATCACCAGCAGGGATAGCGTTTTGCGTATCGTAATGACACGCAATTTCGGCTGCACTCGGCATAGTTACAAGCGAGCTTAAACTCTGCACTCGTTGGCACGAAATTTCGCTATCCAAATGTCGTACAAACTCTTTATCCGAAGCATTACCCAAAACATTTTCCTTTTCAATGAAAATATTCAATGTCGATTTATCGGCATTGAATGGATTCTTAGCAGGTAAACAAGTCCTCCCCGAAAGGGAGAGGACTGTTTCGTTTGGATAATACAACCTCAAGATATGTGCATATATTTTTATGCCATAATGAGTTTTGCCAAGAATTTGAGCCGACCAATTGGACAGCTCTACGCAATTATTTATCGCTCCCATAATCATGAATTTTACGCATTGTATAATTGTCGGATAGGATTTTTATAATGTCCTGACGACGATAAAATAACTTATTGCCAATGCGTGAAAATGGCAATATGCCATTAGAACGCAAAGTTTGCAACGTGCGGGGGCTGATATGCAAAATTTGCATCACATCCTGATTGTCGATCCAATCAGACAGGGAAGTTTCTCCAGCCTCTATCCCTCTCCTGGAGTTCTGTAAAAGCGTTTGCATACAAGGTAGTTGGGCTAATACTTTTTCAAATCCATTTTGTGGATTCTCCGCCATTTCGCGCAAAATCTCGCTAATATGTTTGGGCTTGCTCATCTTAAACCTCCTCTCTTATTTGAGAGTACAAACTGTTCGGCTTCGGCTTGGATTTCGGTGGCGGTTTTCCGTCTGCCTTCTTTGAGCCAACTGTCGATTTCGCTTTTCAGGAACATCAACTTTTTACCCTTTTTGTGATAGGGAATTAGTCTCTGTCCAATCCACGCATAAACCGTAGGTTTTGCAGGGTGGTCGGGGTGGTACTTGCAGAGGTCGTCAAGATTTAGCCAACAGTCGCTCTCCTGCGTTTGTGGTTGTTTGGCGTTTAACAAGGTTTCTATGTGCTCGACCTTGTTAATCAAATGTGCTACTGCTTTCGGCACATCATTAAAAGAAAGTTCGTCTGAACCGTGATCTTCTTGATTCTTTTGATTACTTTGATTTTTGAAATCCATTTCATTGTTTATTTATTGGCAGATTGGATTTTCTTTTGTGCCAATAAAAAGAAAACCACGACTTCAATTGAAATCGTGGTACAAAAGAATAAGTAAAAAGTCCTTACAAGGGGTTGTACAAGGAGTTGCAAATTTAGTATTGCTTATCTTTGTTAATTGATATTGAGGCTTTTAATTCTGAAAGTATTTTGTTCGCCTCATCAATGTATCGGCTATGAATTTTTGAAAAATAAATGCCTTTTTGCAATTCGTTGTAAATGTTATTGTAACTATTTCCTGTTAGAAATGCAATCAACTTACAAATTTTTGTAAGGTCGTTTTGAGCTGTGCCTAATTGCAATTTTTTCAGCAGCTCCAGAATAACAATGGAACGAACTTTGACCGGTGCAACATCCGGACTTTCTTTTTCGGGTGGTTCTGTTGGCTGTTGAAGAATTTGGATTTTCTTTTCCAATCTACCGCAAATATCTTGTGGATAATTCTTTATAAACAAAGCATAATTAAAAATTTGAAGCAACTCTACTTGCTTTTGATTTGAGAAATTGTGTTGTTCCAACACTTCTAAAATGTCTTTTACCTCTATAGTTGAGGTATTTTTTTTGTGTGTTTTTATTTTCCATGTTATTATTCTTTAAGTGATTATTACTATGGTTAATCATGTTTTTGTTTGCGGGTGATAAAACGACATGTCAAATCAATCATCTCATTATTTTCAATTTTATAAAAGCGCTGATTGCTTTTTGGCGAGTCTAACCCACCCAGATTTTCAATATACGGACCCAATTTGATATAATTAAAATTGGATATAGATAAATATTCCGGTAGTTTCACTTTCCCCGAATACCAAGCAGTTTTTAGCCGAAAGTTTGTGTTACGACGAATGTAATGTGATAGTTTTTCTACTTCTTGCGGATTGGCATCACCGCCCATAAAGCAAATGCAGGTGATTGCCTTTCCGTATTTTATAAGAAGATTGTCTATTACACCTGTATCCAATACATCGCCCTTATTATCTTGTAGGTATGGGCTATGGCAACCCTTGCAACCGTTTGGGCAGTTGCTTAGGTTGATTGCCAATGTTACCTCGCCGGGTACTTCCTGAAAGACGATATTATAACTGTGATACTGTAGCATAATGGCGTTTGGAAGCTTCTATTTGACGTTTTTCGGAAAAGTTACTAACACGTTTCATGTAGCCGATAACGCGGGTAAGATAATCCAGGTTGTGGCTTTTGCATACCGGACATTCCTGCAGATTATTTTTATCTATATGTCCACAGTCGTTACACACAGTATTGGGAATGTTGAACGTAAAATAATTGCATCCTTCTTGAATGGCTACCCGCAATAATTGGTTGTATTGCTGTTTGCTTAAATGTTCATCGAGATTCATGTGCAAAGCAGAACCACCGGTGAGGTGCTCAATGTATTTACGACCGTGCAAACGGAACTTATCTATAATATTGATTGACTCGTCTTCCACAATATAGAAATAACTGTTGTAGCAATCACGCTTTGTGGCAAAACCATCTTGTTTGTCCCACTTGGCGTGTTTTACACCTACGTTTTCAGCCGGAATCATTTCACAGTTGAACATCACTTCGGGTGTGCGGTATTTCTTGTTGTAGGATTCAATGAGCCCAAGTACTTGCTGAACAAACTCCAGATAACGTGGATTGTCCGTTATTTCAATACCTAATGATTCAGCGGCTTCTACCAGCCCATTTACACCAATTGTTAGGTATTGACGACTCATGTTGATATATCCGGCATCGAACAAAGGGAGCATCCCTTTGTCGAGCATGTATTTTAAATTTTCATTGTACGCCATTTGTACTTTGTGAACCAAATCAACCACCTCCTCCAAAAAGAAGAGGTAGTGTACTTCCCTCTTAGCAGCATATTGTATGCAGCGGTTCAGGTTGATTGTCAGTACACTTTTAGAACCTGTTGAGACTCCGCCTGCACCGAGTGTGTAGCTAAAACCGTTATCGGTAATTTCGTTGCGTAAACGACAGCAACTACTTAACGAATCGGCGTTGTCGCTCATGTACGTAAAAAATGAATGCCCCTCGGCATACATTTCAGCTGTAAAATCGCCGTATTCTTTGTCTTTAACTTCCCCATTATCGCTCAGGAGTGCCATTGTTTCGACCGGAAAAGTAAGAACTGTTTTGGTGCGTTCCTGATTGAACCATTTCATAAAACGTTTTTGCAACCAGTTGAGCGATTCCCAATGAGGTTTACTTCCATTGGGAAAATAAAATTCTCCAAAAAGGCTCTCGAAGTAATAGCGGTCGTAATAGGATATATTCCAAAATACGGCCTGATAGTTTCGGGCACCAGTGGGCTGATTGATTGAATAAACAATTTGTTCAAAATAGTCGCAGATCACTTTGTCGAGAGTGCGTTGTTTTTTTGATAAATCAACAACTTTATCGGTATTCAGGAAATAATCATCGCCAAACTCCAATCCAATAAAATAGTTCATATACATCAGGAATTCGGGTGTGGCACACGCACCGCTCAACATACTGGATACCATAAAAACCATGTTGATAAAACCGCCACAAAAAGACTTCAGATTGGTAGGTGCTTTGGAATTACCGCCAATGGAAGCTGTTCCGCTTATCAGCCATGGATACATGGTAATACTTGCACAATAGTTGGAGAGGCTGGTTTCATCGTTTTTATAGATAAAATGCGTGTTCAGCAATTCGATATACCGGTCGGAAATTTCTTTGCCGTACATCTTTTTTAATTGGTCGGTAAGCATACGGCGGTTTAGACGAATAAAATTCGACTTAGGCAATTCGCCAATCAGCGTAGCCATATTCTTGTTTTCTACATTGGCGTTGGCATCAAATTTACTTCCGGTAGCCGCGTTTTGGGCATTGCAATAATCCATCAGAAATTGCAATTTGTCGCGTACTTCTCTATCTTCAAGGTGTTTTTGGCGATACAGCATGTAGGATTTTGCCACGGAATAATACTGTTCGGACATTAATGCAATTTCCACCTGATTTTGAATGTCTTCGACAGTAGAGCCGTTGGTAATATTTACTCTGCAAAGTATATTTGTTATCACTTCGTTGGTAGCAAAACTGCCTACGGATAAGAATGCTTTGCGGATTGCGCTTTTGATTTTTTCCAACGAAAAAGCCTCTTTCTTGCCATCCCGTTTAATTATGAATAATTCCATACATATATTTGATTTTTAGTTTAATTGACTTTTAATATTTTGCAGTTGTAATGCCGGTATACTTCGTTGGGCATATTCAAATGCTGCAAAAAGGATAGTAGTGTAAACCATATCTCCCATCAATGTATTTTTAAAGAAAGCTAATCCCGCCACATAGCAGGCCATCAATCCTGCCATATTCTTAGGATACATTTCAGTTGAGAACCACACACCGAAATTTGATACTAAATAAAAAATCAGAGAAGCAGAAAGAGCGGCAACAATAAGATTTTTCACCTTGATTTGCTTAAGAATAAAGAATCCTGCCAAAGTAATCAAAACAAAGGCACTGTATGTCCAGTAACATCCTTGATAAAACCACACGAAGTGATTGAAATATTGCCCGTAAACGACATTATTCACAATCAAATCACTCAACCACATGGACAGTACCGGAATAATTAAAGCCCAGTATTTTTTATTATAATAAGCGGCTCCAAAAAGAGCCATTCCCCCTATCGGTGCAAAATTAGTCGGGTGAGGAATTAACCTGCTGACTGCAGCAAATAAAATAATGCTGCTTATCACGCTAAAGCGTAAATATATTTGTTTCTTTTCCATAAATGAATTTGTTTAAAATAAGGGCGAACAAGCTGGCTCGCCCTTATTATTACAAGCAAAAAGTATTACTTTATTAATTTTACTACCTCGTTGCCACATTGTAAAATGTAGCTTCCCTTAGGCAATGTCTGAGCATTTATGCGGTTATCGCCTTCAGACACTGTTGTATTTATTAAACATTGACCGGAAAGACTAAATAATTTCAATGATTGGGTTTTGTCCGATTTTACAATCAAGTAATCAATAAACGGATTCGGATATACCTGAATTGCTGTTTGTTTTAAATCTATCAGCCCTGTTGTTACCGATTGTTTTACCGGAATAGAAATAGTAGGTAGTGCCCCAAAATAGGCATTGCGGATTACAGCCGTAAAGTTCGGGTTCTTACCACTTTCCAAGGTAATATCCCGGTGCCCACCATAAGGGTCGCCAAAGCCGTTTACATTGATTACGCCGCCTGTGAAGTCGAATGTTTTAGTTATATCCCAGCTTGCAGGAATAGTTGTGGAAATGGTTTGGGCGGTAGCTGTTTGTGCGAATGAATATTGATTTGCCGTACTATTAACAGTTCCGCTATTTGCAGTGTAAACAATTTTGGCTGCCATATTATATACTCCTGACAGCTTGTTACAAGGGTGATAAAGCGTATTGAACACAATGGTTACTTTGTCGCCCGGATAAAAGTCAGTACCTCCTTTGGTTGAGTTGGTAATGGTGTAGCTTACCGGTTTGGCGCGAAGTATCTGATATTCCACACCACCGGTGGCGGAAGTCAATCTTACAATACTCTTACCATAGGTGAGGTGAAGCGTATAACTTCCATCCGCATTGGCAGTTACGTTGTTGGTACTAAATCCGTTAAAAGAAAGTGTGTCGCCAACGGTAGACTGAGCCATATCGACATTCGTTACTCCTGTCGGTGTGAACGTGTAATCGTACCCGTCTTTATCCGAAGGATAATAAAACACATCAAGTTCGGCATCCACATTTATTCCAGCTACTTTATTGGTAGTGGTAGCGGTGTTTAAACTTTCGTTTATTTTCATATTAGTAGTAATTCCAGAATCACCAGTATCGCCGACTTTTACTACAAATACGCCTGTGTTTTCAGGCCAAATGGCACCAAAGAACGGACCACCTGTAGCGGAACTAACGTTGATAGCATCGTAAGTAACAAGTACTATGGCAGTACCATTTCCTACAGCTGAAACAATGCCATTCTTATCGACCGTAACTACCGAATGATCTGCCTGTCCGTTTTCATTTACGACTGTATAATGAAAATCAGGCTCAATAAAATAGTTGTCTGTAATTGTGTTTACCGTTTGCCATGTTCGGAGGTTAACTAATTGGTAAGTTGCTCCGTTTGTCAGTTTTAGATAATTCTTTTCATTGATATTCAGGAATATGTCTGCGACATTGTATTTGCTATTATTCGTGAGTGTTCTGTCTATTTGTTTGGGATTACCATCCAGCATTGCTGTTGTAATTTCCAATGCAGCTAACGAAGAACTCATGGTAAACTTGCCGGCATAGGTCAGTTTTCCAGTTTGCGAAACTCTATAATTGTAAACCTGACCATTGGCTAACTTAAACGTATATATTTTCTTCCCTGTAGTGGTGGTTGAATCTATAAAGCTTGCGGTTATTTCCGGGAAACGTTGATAATGGGCATATTTCTTGCCTACAAACAGTTTTGCATCATAAGGTGCTGTGATTACATAATTGTAACCCATTGGAATAGCTCCGGTAGCAGATACATTTCCGGTTATAGTAGCACTTGCCTCGTAAGGCAGATAGCCTTCGGCGGCATGTGTGGTATTCGGAATTAATTGTACGAAATAGGTGTCACCGCTATATACTAAGAATGTGGCTCTGTTGGCTGTTGTTGAGCTGCCTAAAGTGGTAGTGCGAACTGTGCCATCTCGTCCCGAAACTTTTTGAGATACTGTGTAATCTGTACCCATTGTCCATCCAGAATTAGTTGCGCCTGTAGTAATGGTATAGAACTGGAATGATTGTACGGTATCGTTGGTTATTGTTAAATCAATAGTGCCGTTTGAGGTTGTTCCGTCCGACTGATAGGCTGACAGTGTATAAGTGCCCGGATAAGCCGAGAACGAATATTTATAGCCGGAAGTGGACATTGAACCCACATTCAGGGTGTCGGTAGTTCCTTTTTTTACCATGAATATTTTTTGACTGGTAGCATTCATGGTAACGGTTACGTTACTTGAACGTTGTAGCTGTACTTTATCCATACAGAAATAAACGGCTGTGTTCGGCCCATATGTAGGGTCGGAATCAGTGGTGGACATAGTGTAATACATGCCACCAATTTCACCCAACGAAGATAAATCGACCCACTCCCAATCTGGGCTTTGTGTAAGTTTTCCGTCTTTGAACTGAGCGAGAATGTATTCAACTGTTTTTCCATTGTCTGCCAGATTTTTATCCAATCCGTGAATTATCAGTTTGAAAACATCTCCTTCCTGATTGAATTTACGGGCAAAACCATCGCCGTACAAATTACCATAATAAGGCCACGGAGCATTATTGACATACATACCAACGGCTTTATAGGTTTTACCACCATTGAAAACAGTTTGCAGGCTATGGTTACCCGAAGTTTCCATATAGAAGCCCCAGTATCCCAAAAGGTAGGGTAAGCCTTTTTCAACAACGACTTTACCGTTAGCATCTTTGAGTACGACGCCGTTGGCATCGGTTTTGATACCACCGCCCGCCATGCAGCCCCATTGGTTGGCAATCCAACTTTCGGAACTTCCGGCAGAGCCGTAATTTGTAGTATCTCCACTTGAACATACTGTAAATCCGTCCCAGTAATATCCACCATAAGAAGCTCCTGCACCGGCAATCAGGTGAGAGAAAGACATTTTGTCGAACTTGATATAACTGTAATCGGCATCGTTGTAAGTTTCCGTCCAGTTTCCTTTTCCGGAAACAAAATTAAAAGAAGTGGGGTTGACCGGCTTGGTCAAATCCAGTGTTATCTGGTTTTGAGGAGTCGCCGCAAACAAGTGCGTGAAAGCCATCAAAACGAATAACCATGTGAGTGTAATTGTTTTTTTCATTTTCTGTTGTTTGTAAAATTATTGTTTTATGAATTTGATAATGTCTGTTGTTGATTTCAGGAGATAAACGCCGCACGGTAAAGCCGAACAATTCACGTAGTTTGTCCCTTCGGTAATTTGCACATTAAAAAGAATTTGTCCACTAATGTTATAAATATGAATATCTTGATTGGTGGCACTGCCAATAATCAGGTTATTTCTGACGGGATTGCCAATCAAAGTCAATGATTTATCCTCTTGTGGCTGATCGATTCCGCTGGTTATTTGAGCATTGGGGTGAAGGTCGGTAACACCCATTACTTCGGTAGAGGTTTCGCCCAGCCAACCACAATATTGATTTACACCGGTGTATATTTTTATAAAATCAATGCCGGAAAGATTTACTTTATTCCCGTCCTTATCTACCGCCCATGCAATATCCATATTTGACATCGGATCGGTATTTGGGGCATTATCTGCATAACCCCAGGGATAGGAATATTGCACGTAGTAGGTACCTGCTCCGCTTTCGTCCACATAATTATTTGCAAGTTTGGTTCCTTCAAATACAATCGAATCGCCCAGCCATTGAGGCCAATAGCTTTGGGTGTGGAAAGAGTTTTTGTACAGATAGCCATCGCCATATCCGTTTGTTTTCCAACGGATATAGGTAGTATCCGTCAGATAAGCATAGCTTGTATTGGGTGTGGCGACTTTGTTTGGGTCTGGCTTGTAGTAGGTGATTTTGTAGTTTTTAATGGTGGATTGACTATTGTATTCGCTTCCTGCTAATTCGTACCATTCATCATCAGGCACCCCATTTTTGTTAGCATCCACCGACACCATTATTATACCCGGTTCACAACTACCTCCTCGCTTGGAGGCTGAAGAATTTGGGTTGGAAGCAGCCCAGAAAGCATTACCCAACACCTTGAAATCGCAACTATCAGGCATATTGACAATGGTATGGTCAAAACCGAGCACTACATACCCACCGTATCCACCCAACGAAATCATTGTCTGGTTGTTGTTGGCGATTGATTTTTGGGCTTTCATTGCCAATGAATCGGGCGTGTCGTCGGCATCCCATTTGGGGAGCGTATTAATGAACTGCCCAGGTGCCGGACTGTATTCAAACACACGGGTAATATAGGGAGAATTAGAAAAAGCATTCAGAGCAAGGAGCAAAGAACAAAGAGTAAATATTTTTTTCATATCATTGTATTTTTGTTTGTATTAGTCAGGAGGTGACTCGAAGCCACCCCCTGACTTTTTACTTTACTAATTTGACGACATTGCTGCCCGCTCTCAGCAGATATACACCTGTGGGCAATGCCGAAGTATTAATACGGTTGCTTCCCTCGCTGAGCATTATGCTTATCATCGTTTTGCCCGAAAGGTCGGTTATGACAGCCCGAGTATCACCAGTAGTGTTTACATTTACATAGTCAGTGATTGGGTTGGGATAAATGGTTATTTTATTATCTCCTATTTCCTTAATATTTGTTGTAACAGAAAGCGTTGAAATAGTTGTCGAAGCTTTAACCGATTTGTTGCCTGCGGCATCAAGGGCTTCCACATCAACAATATATTCGGTAGCAGGGGTTAATCCGCTGAGCGTATAACCGGTTCCTATAACGGTTCCTTGCAGTTCGCCGTTTGCATAAATATTGTAACCTGTAACACCTATATTATCGGTAGAAGCTGTCCACGAAAGGTCTATGCTTGTTTGTGACGGAGTTCCCGTTAAGTCAGTCGGGACGGTGGGGGGAGTTTCGTCAGCAAATGTTACGAGTGTATCCGCCATATCACTAATCAAATCACCATAAGCGGCAATGGCTTTCACACGGGTGGTTGTCGTCAAATTAATAGAGTCGGTGTAGAGTGTAGAGGCAGTTGTCGGGGCAGTTCCATCGGTAGTGTAGTAGATACTGACCCCTTGCGTTTTACACGCTATGGCTACTTTTGCCGATCCAGAATACACGTTTTCGGAGTTTGTTTTTCCTGTTACGGTGAAAGCCGGGGTTGTTATTTTTGAAACTTTCTGTATGCAAAGTCCCCAGATAATACCATCAACACCGTAACCAGTACCTGAAGTTCCTGTTATGTTTGTAATTCTCAATTTACAACTTCCTGTTACTCCAATCTTTCCTATGCCATATTCATATCTGATACCAACAGTAGCATATGTTTCAGTGAGGGTATCCTTCCATACAGCCACACCATCTTTTTCTATGCTGAATTCAAATACTCTTTTTGCACCAGCCCCTCTTGTGGAATAATGAAAATGGATTGAATCACAACCATTGCTCAACAAAGGAGAAAGAACGGAGCCTTTGTATCCTGCCGTGGCATATCCAGGAAAACTAAGTCCTTGTTCTCCGGTATTCATTGCTTTGTATTTATTTCGTGAAGAAGAACCCGTCACCCCGACATCAGGTCCTTTAACGGTTTCTACGCTGGTGTAAACCCATCCTGCCGTTGAAGTACCTGTTAGTAAATAAGAAATACCAAAAGCAGTTGTGGTTGGTGCAGGCAATGTTATAAAATCATCCGAATAATCGCATTGGGCTGCTACTTTTCCAGCAAACAAAGTCAGAATTATCATTGACACAAGCTGCTGGAAATAAAATTTTTTATTGGTAAATAAAATCATATTGTTAGTTGTTTGAAAATACACCTAACAGGTTTCGAAAACCTGTTAGGTGGTGAGTTAATAATTATTTTTTAGTAAACGGAATTAATCTGTGTCCGTGCAGCAAATGATACTTACCGGCAGGCAGTTTCGACAGATTCGGTTTTTCTCCTGCTTTTACAGAAGTTTTCAAAGCGGTTTTTCCCTGTTCGTTGTACACCGTAACAGCGCCTCCGGTATAGGATTTCAGTGGAAAATAGTCGGTTACTACTATGGCTTTGGGCTTGGCAGGAGCTTTTGCCGCCACTTTGGGTTTACGAGCGGCAGATTTTCGTGTATCATTGCTCAACACTACCTTAAGCCTATCCATATTGAAATATACGGCTGTGTTGGGTCCATATTCGCCTGAATCGGTAGTCTTCATCGTGAATGTAAGTATCTTTATCCCTGCACCCAAGTCTTCAGACAAAATCACTTTATGCCAAATATTTGATTGCCTTACGCTGTTGGGAGCAGAAGCATCATACACGGCTAATGTATCCACTTTTGAACCTACCTCATCTCCATCAGTATTGAACCCGTGAATTTCCAACACGAAATAATCACCCGGTTGATTGAGCGGACGAGCGAAACCATCGCCATAGATATTTCCCCAATAGGGCCAAGGGTGGTTGCAAATATAAATTTCCTGTGGAGCAAATACGGCAGAATCAGCCAATGTAACTCTCAATGAAGGTTTACCCAGCGTTTCGTCGGAATAATAGTTCCAATAGCTTACCAAATAGGGCAATCCTTTCGTAACTGCAGGAGGATTTGCCGTTACCGGATAATTGAGTGCACCCCCCGACATCACACCCCATTGGTGAGTAACCCACGGCAAGCTGTAAGTACTGTCGCAAGGTGGAGTTGGACAAGGAATGCTGTAACGGGCTGCATCGCCGTTTGATCCGGTGGTAAATCCTGCCCAGAAAGTTCCGCCAAACCCAGCTTCGCGAGAAAGGACAAACTGCCCGAAACGGATACGGGTAGAATCTTCATTGTAAGTGTAAGCCCAATAACCACCGCTGGCTGTTCCAGTGGAAGCAATCGTGTCTGTCCAGTTCGTGTAACCGGTGTCCTGTAGATTCAACGTTAGCGTATCGCCAACGGCATGCGCATTGGACGCATTACTTTTCTTCGTGCATCCAGTCAAGACTCCACCTGCTAAACAGGCTAAAGCCATTCCGAAAATGAAAATTTTCTGTTTCATGACTAATTGTTTTTTTGTTAGACATATTTAAAAAAACTGCGATTTATTCTTTCTTTGGTAGCAACGCAAAATGTGCCGGGATATCGCCCGTTTGTACACTCCATTTTTTTTTGCCGTTCTTGTCGAAGCAGTAAAGCAATCCTGGACTGACATAATCGCCGGCATCAGCTACATAAATGTCTTTTGTATTCGGATTAACCATAATGCCATAAGGTATTTCAATCTGTTTATCTGTCCCGTCGGTAATGAAATTGTTGCTTACTACTTTGTGTGTTTTGGTGTTGACAATGGCATACGAAATTTCATTGGTGTAGGTAATGTAACTCCACGAAACGCTATATGCGTAGAGCGAATCGCCCACAATACAGAACTCGCTGACGGGGATTTTTACCGTGTCGGTTACTTGTTGCTTGGCACGGTCGAGAAAATAGAGCCGAGAAGGAAGCGTTTTGTAATCGCCACGCGAAGTAACCCATAAATCGCCCCGTTTGTCAGCCCTGATACGGTGCAGGTTGTAGTCCACATCAATCCGTTTTTCTTCTGTGAATGTATTCAGGTCAATGACCGAAACGGTGCGTTCATAGCCGCTGGTGGTGCTTGCTCCCATGTATCCTCCAGAATTGGCGACATAGATTTTACCTCCTATAATTTCCAGTTCATCAGGTTGGTAGCCGACAATGCAAGTATTCACAATTTGCAATGTGGCAGTATCTACCTTGGCTACATAGCCTTTTTGTGTATAGTTCGGATTGATTTCCACTGGTCCTGCATACGAAGTTATATAGGCATATCCTCCGGAAAAACGTATGTATCGACAATTGGGAATATCGATTTGGCCGATACGCTTTGCCGTTTTAGCATCCATTACTTCCACCTTATTTGAGCAATTTATAACGGCGTATAGCTTGCTACCATATATTTGCAAGTCATTTCCTACATCGCCCAGTTCTTTTGTAACCGTCGGATTGACCGAAGCATAAATATTCTTTGTGTAAATTCCCGTACTATAATTATAATAGTCCAACGTGGATTTGTTACTACCCATATTTCCTTCATTGAGCAGATAAAATCCGGAATAGTCGGTCTTTGTCTGAGTGGAATCAACCTGCGTTGAAACTGGGGTATCTATCACAATATCTTCCCTGCACGAATTCATTAAGAGAATAAATAGTAGAGATAGTCCAGTACCAATATATGTGTGTTTGTTTATCCGTTTCATTATTATTTTGTATGAATTTATATTTCAAATGATACTGCAAGTTTGTAATTACGCTTTGGCATTGGATAATTAAGTACCACTTCATAATCCTGACTTAGCAGATTGTTGATTTCCAATGAGATTTTACCATTCCATTTTTTATAAGAAAATGTTTTTGCTACCGACATATCGTGGGTGTACCAAGGCTGTTCGTAATTTTCCGGAATATTGGCCGAATTATGATAGCGTTCCCCCACATAGATAAAGCTGTAATTCAGTCGCCAATCTTTGTACATTAAACCAATGATAGCCGAACCATTGTGCCAGGGAATGTACGGAATCTGTCCGCCATAGGTGATTTTTTGTAATTCTTCGCTTTTTCGTTTGGTAAAATCTTGTGCTTTCTGGTAGGTGTACGACAGTTTTACATTCGCAAACAGATTTTTTGAAAGTGCTATCAATGAACTTGTTGAAACGTCAATTCCTTTTATTTCAACCGTTCCCAGATTCATCATCATCCATCTGTACATGCCATTTCCTTTAGGTACCGCAACAATTTTATCGGTAACCTGATTATAATAGGCGTCTGCTTGTGCCTGCCAGCTTTTTATCCAACCTTTGTATTCTTTTGAATAATAGAATCCCAGATTGTATTGGTGGGTGTATTCCGGTTTTAGGGAAATATTGCCAATGTCGGTGTAATACAAATCGTTGAAGGTGGGCATACGAAAAATATGCTTGTAAAATGCCCGAAAGCTTAGGGGAATATTGATAAATGGTTTGTATGAAAGGAAAACAGCCGGCGAAAGTTCCCGCTTATTCGGTGCGGAACTCACCGTATCAGTTGCGGTCGTATTTCCTCTGTCAACTCTTTCATTGACTAATGTGGCAAGAAGACTGCCCTGTATTTTAAAGTGAGTCCAACTTATGGCAGAAGCGGCTGCTATCAATGTAGTGAGACGTGTGGGACGTATAAATCCAGCCATATCAGAATTGAGCGTATTCCACTGAAAATCACCGGAAAGATCAATATCCCAGTTTTTTAGAATGCTATATTTGTTAGCCACAGAAGCGTAAACCTCCTGTTGCCAAAAAGAGTTGTCAATGTGTAATAAAGTAGTATCGGGATTCAAATAGCGCATAAAGTCATTGGCATACTTTACATTTACCATCAAATCGTAGTTCTTGGTAATGGATTTTTGCCACGAACTTTGTAGAAAAATATTGCGATCCCACTGGCGTTGCGAACGTTTCCACACATTGTTTACAATAGCTCCGGGAATACCTCTTTCCGAATCATAGAAATAGAGTTTTGTATTCCAGAATCCTTTGTCGATTATACCGTAAATACCCGCTTCGGCTCTTAGAGCATGGATATCTCCATTTTGGCGAATGGCAGTTGTGTCGTAGGCAGTTTTCCCATCCTGCAACACTCTTTTGTATCTGAACTTATATCTACCGGAAGAGTAAATGTATTCGGCATTGAATGAAGTGGAGAGTTTGTTGGATATCTTATGTTCCCAAAGCACAGAGGGATTGAGTAAATCAAATGAACCCCCTTTGAGTGAGGTTTTTAAATGGTCTTGTTGTGTATCCGTAAAACGTGGCTTTCGGGAGCGCAGATATACCGTGCCAGAAGCACTAAAGTCTTTGGCCGATTGAAATATCTCGCTTTTCTGTCCGTTGTAAAGCGATATTTCTTCGATATTGTCGAGTGAGAATTTACCAAGGTCGATTTGTCCGTTCTGTGCATTACCAAGCTGAATACCGTCGTAGAAAATACCCATGTGGTTGGTGCCCATACTACGCATATCCACTGTTTTCAGTCCACCTATCCCACCATAATCCTTTATTTGTACACCTGAAAAATAGCGAATTGCATCGGCTACTGAAAAACTATTGAGGCTTTTCAACGTTTCGCCGGAAAGTTTTTGGGAGGGGATTACTTCTCGGTAATGGGTAGCAACAACCAATACCTCTTTCAGCATTAGTGTACTGTCTAATTTGTTTTGAGCAAAACAAAAGACAGAAAACGAAAATAGAATAGTTGTGTAAAATGCCCTGTGCAGAAACATAAAAAGCCGTTTAATGGTTATTAAACAGCTTTCAAACAATAAAAAACGGTGATAAACTTCGTGCAGGAAATTGCTGCCATTCAGTTCGTCGCCGGCTTCATTCCCCGAAAGCCTTAAACTATTTATCTTGGCAGGTCTTCTGACTTACTCCCGTATTTGAACGCCTTCCCGTCTCTGTTTGACAGTGGCAAAAGTGTTGTTCAATACGTTATAAAGAGCTTACAGCAGCGGGTCTGTTCAGGATTTACACCTGATTCCCTTTTCAATGCTATTCCCGATAAGGAAATAGTATCACCAAAATTCAACGACAAAGTTACAACTTTTTATCGTTTCTTATAAATATTTGTCGATATTTTTTATGGGCTATCCATTCCGATTAAATAAATCAAGATAACAATATGATATTCAAATAAGCGCAAATAGATATTAATTGTTTAATTATTAATGTATTGCAATATTGATTTTATCGTGAGAGAAAGGTGTCTTTAAATCTACTATTTGCTAATATTCAATTTTATCGTATTTGCTGCCTTTTCTTTCTTCTCATCGACCACTTTTGCATAAATCTGAGTGGTTTTTACATTGGTATGCCCTAACATTTTGCTTACGGTATAAATGTCTGTACCATTGCTTAATTGAAGGGTTGCAAATGTATGCCGGAAGCAATGAAATGTGATTTTCTTTGTTATTCCAGCTTTATCGAGCCACTTTTTGAGTGGTCGGGATATCCAAGAGGGGTCTGGTAAATCTTCAAAAACGAGTTGCTCCGGCTTGCGAGGTTCGCCACATAATTCTAATGCTTGTTGTGAAATAGGCATATATTCAACACCTTTCGTTTTTTGCTGTGTGAAATTAAGGCGAGCTTGTTCTCCCTCAATCTGTACTTCTTTCCAACGCATTTTTTGAATATCGCAATGCCGTAAACCTGTAAGTGCAGAAAACAGAGCGGCTCGTTTCATTGTATCGTGTTCACAACTCGTGGCAGCAAGAGTATTCAGTTCTTCGACTGTAAGAAATTCGCGGCGGGTTTCCTGCTCTTGTATGCCTTTGATTTTTGCTGACAAATCAACCGTTAAATATCCATCAACAAATGCTTGTTTCAATCCGGCTTTGAAAATTGAGAAATAGGTAGCCGCAGTATTATGAGAAATTGTCCCACTCTTATTACCACCGCAAGGGGCTGTCATCAGAAACATTCTGAAATCTTCTGCAAAACGATTGTCAATTTTTGAGAATGGCAAATATTCGCCTATAAACAATTTCAATAATTCAAGCGTGCGGTTCCAGTTTATACGGATTGATTCAGAACTGCGGGTGTGGCGTTTTTTGGAGGCAGTATCAAAATATTCAATGAAATTTTGTTGGGAACGCTCTTTTTGTTGAGCTTGTGCCGTTTCGGTTTCACTGTACAAATCAGCATTATCATATTCGCGTTGGCGAAGTTTGCGAACGCCATCGGCGTAAAGAATCGTTTCTCGGTCTTTTTCACTTCGGCAAAGTATCAAACCATTATCATCGCGTTTAGGTTTATAAGTCTTTGAACCGTCCGCTTCGGTGCGGGCGGTGCGTTTTTTATCCCATTCCACAGTTGAAACAGTGCGGTTAAGATATTCCCGTACTCGTTGAGGCTGTTTTTTCCCGGGAACAAAAACAGGGTAACTTTCTATATACAAGTACCATTCTTTGCGGTCTTCGAGCTTGCGTAAACGGACTGTAGACTTAGTTTTTGCCAATCCTTTCATATTATTTTCTTGCTAAAAGTTTATCAATCATTTCTTTTGGTACATACACGAATTTACCAACTTCACGTTTTGGTATGCTGTTGCGGCGTATAAGATTACTAACAGTAGAAAGCGAAATTCCGTATTTTTCGGAAACTTCACCGATTGTGTAACATTCGCTTGGTTCGTATTGAAGTTTTACAGCTTGCTGTTCCTGTGGTTTTTGTTCAGGCAATGCAACGGCGGTAAACATTGCTTCGATATGAGTACGGCTTATGCGTGTGAGCCGCTCGCCTAAATTGACAGCAGGGATTTTACCTGCTCGTATCAATCTATGAATGGTGTTTTTTGAAATACCAAACAAAACAACTGCCTCCGCAATGGAAATGTAGGGGCGTGTTTGAATTTCAGCAATAATCGCCTTGCTCTCCTGCAAAACCTTCTGTTTTCGTTCTTCTTCCAACGTCTGTTTTTTGCGCAAGCGTAAAGAGGCATTATTACAAGTATCGCTACAAAAACGAGTTGTTACGGTTTTTGCTTCAAAGGGCTTGCCGCAATGCTCGCAGATCTTCGGAATTTTCAACTGACTATATCCCATAAATGTACTTTTTAAGTATCAAATAAGTTTAATATGGTTTCACAAGAACCACATTCTAATTAAATAACGCCCGATACAAATATGGTACAAATATACAATAAAATAACGAGATACAAGCATAATTATCAAGAAATATTTATAAATAAAAAAGGTGTAATCTTTTGAATTACACCTTTTTACTAATATTTGATATTTGCTTTTTGAGAGTGGTTACTTTACTTCTTCAAAGTCCACATCGGTTACATCACCTTCTTTGTTGCTGTCCCCTTGACTTTGTTGTTGTCCGCCGAAGTCAGCATTTTGTGCTTCACCACCGCCTTGTGCGTTTTGAGCGTTGTACATTTCCTGGCTTGCA
>JAJFVH010000093.1 GCA_021371875.1 Bacteroidales bacterium | reverse complement strand
GTGGTACCACCAGGAATCGAACCGGGGACACAAGGATTTTCAGTCCTTTGCTCTACCAACTGAGCTATGGTACCATTTTCGCTTAGCGGGTGCAAATATACTGCCTTTTTTTGGATTTGCAAGGGCTGTAAAGTGAATTCTTAGAAAAAAAACAGTTTCTGGATTTTTTAGCGGTTTTTTGTTGAATTTAATACCTTGAATCAGTTTCAAATAAGTATTTTTGTAGCAATCGTTTTTTATCTCCCGTGTTGATTCAAAAATTTATAACTTCAAATCATTCATAAAAAATGAATTTAACAATAGAACTTTTCATTCTAATTGCATCTATATTGCTTTTTTTTAGTCTTATTGTCGGTAAAACCGGTTATCGTTTCGGGGTTCCGGTTTTATTGTTGTTTCTTTTTATAGGCTTTGCAGCCGGAAGTGATGGGTTGGGTTTGGAATTCAGCTCGCCCGAGGTGGCTCAATATATCGGAGTGATTGCGTTGAATATTATATTATTTTCGGGCGGAATGGACACCCGCTTTTCCGAGATAAAGCCTGTTGTTGTTAAGGGAATTGTCCTTGCAACGGTGGGAGTTCTTCTTACCGCTCTTTTTACCGGATTGTTTATTTATTGGATTACCAACAGCATAATTCATTCGGTTACATTTAGTTTGTTGGAATCGTTGTTGCTTGCAAGCGTCATGTCATCAACCGATTCGGCTTCGGTTTTCGCCATTTTACGTTCGCGCGGTTTGTCGCTCAAAGAAAACCTGCGCCCTTTGCTTGAGCTCGAAAGCGGCAGCAACGACCCAATGGCTTTTATGCTGACTATTGTTTTGATTCAAATGCTTCAAACGCCTGATATTAGTGGCTGGGAGGTTTTGTTTATGTTTCTTAAACAGTTGGTTTTGGGTGCATTGGCTGGTTTTCTGCTCGGTAAACTTTCGGTAAAAATTATTAATAAGATTAATCTGGATAACGATGCCTTATATTCGGTTTTGCTGATTACCGTTATGTTCTTTTTATTCGGTTTTACGAGTTTTATAGGTGGTAATGGTTACCTGGCTGTGTATGCCGGCGGCTTAATGATAGGGAACCACCGTTTTGTGCATAAACGCAGTACATTGAAATTTTTCGATGGACTGACCTGGTTGTTTCAGATCATCATGTTTCTTGCGCTCGGTTTGTTGGTCAATCCTTCGGAACTGCTGCCGATTGCCGGGGTTGGAATTTTGATTGGTCTTTTTATGATTCTGATTTCCCGTCCATTGTCGGTTTTACTTACTTTATCACCTTTTAAAAATATGAGTTTTAAGGCACGGTTGTTTACTTCGTGGGTTGGTTTGCGTGGAGCTGTACCCATAATTTTTGCAACCTATCCCTGGATTAGCGAAGTACCGCAGGCAAAAATGATGTTCAATATCGTGTTCTTCATCACTATCCTTTCGCTGATAGTACAAGGAACCACTGTTTCGAGCATGGCGCATTGGCTAGGTTTGTCGTTGCCGGTTCCACCCAAACGTAAACTCAAAGAATTTGATGTGGAATTTTCGGATGAAATTAAATCGGCTATGTGCGAAATCACCGTTAATGATGAAATGCTTCGGGACGGTCGCCGGGTCATGGATGTGTCAATGCCTGAGCAGACCTTATTGGTTATGGTAAAGCGTGATCGCAAATATTTCATTCCCCGTGGAAATACACAGCTTGAAAAAGGTGATTCGCTGCTGATAATTACCGATAACGAAGAGGCTATGCGCGAAACCCAGCGTCAACTGGGAGTGAGTTCATCGGAGTCCTGAAGTTAATATTGTTTTCGGTAATACGTTAAATTGCAGAATATCAGCAAATAATGGTTATTTCTTTTTTTGAGGTGCTATGAATTTTTATATCTTTGCAGCTTATGGGACAAAAGAAAAAAAGCCGTCCATCCACGGACACATTATTTGAGACTGTATCTCGTATGTTGGTGCCAGAATTTATTTTGGAA
>JAJFVH010000051.1 GCA_021371875.1 Bacteroidales bacterium | reverse complement strand
CCACTCGTAATCGATTAATTATAAAACCGAAAAAAACAAAGCATCCCCTATTTGCAAACGCCAAAATCCCCGCCTGAATAACGATTATCTCTCAAAGCGGCTGCAAAAGTACTCGGTTTTTATATACTTTCCAAATGTTTTTATCTGTTTTTTACAAAATAATCCAAGGAAATATCATAAAAAACTGGTAAAGAAGAAGTTCTATGAGAAAATAATTTTGTCCGGAATCGAAAATTGCTTTTCCATTGACATTTTCAAGCGTAATTTGAGTTCTTCCATATCCACTTTTCCGCCCAATTCTTTTTCCATGGAAGTAACTCCTTTGTCGATAAAACCGCAAGGATTGATAAAATTGAAGTATTCCAACTGCGTATTTACATTCAACGCGAAGCCATGCATAGTCACATAACGGGAGCTCCGAACGCCGATAGCACAAATTTTTCGACAAGCCGACAAGCCGACATCAATCCAAACACCAGTTGCTCCATCCATACGTTGTGCAAAAATATTGTAGAAAGAAAGTGTATTGATAATGGCTTGTTCAATCGTATTTATATATTGCTTGAGTCCCAAACCAAAATTTGCCAGATCGAAAATAGGATAACCGACCAGTTGGCCGGGCCCGTGATAGGTAATATCACCTCCCCTGTTTGTTTTTACAAAAACAGCATCTTTGGCCTGAAGTTGAATATAATCAAGTAACATATTATGTTCATCGCCGCTTTTTCCTATAGTGTATACATGCGGATGCTCGCAAAAAACAAGTACATTCTCTGTATCCAATCCTTCAACTTTTCTATTGATTGTTTCAGAAAAAATAGATTCTTGTTGAGTCCATGCCTGATTATATTCTGTCAGTCCCCAATCTATAAATTTTATTTCTTTGTTCATTTTCTTTTACGTTTTCTTGATTTTTCATCAGATGTACCTTTTTTATCAAAATCAACCTGCTCAATTTTCCCCATTAAACTAATGATTTTTGATTCCCGTCGAAGGATGTAACCCGATGGATTTCCTGCATTGAAACGACGTGGATTAGGAAGACAAGCAGCAATAAGTGCGGCTTGCGATTTGGTAAGATTTTTAGCGCTTTTACCAAAATATCTTTGTGAAGCAGCTTCAACACCATACGTTCCGTCACCAGTCTCTATTACATTGAGATAAACCTCCATAATGCGCTCTTTAGACCAAAACAATTCAATCAGAACCGTGAAATAGGCTTCTAATCCTTTTCGCAAATAGGACCGTCGGGGCCAAAGAAATACATTTTTTGCCGTTTGCTGAGAAATAGTGCTCCCTCCACGAATCCGTTTCCCCCTTTTATTATGTTTAATCGCCTTATTTATATCGGTAAATGAAAATCCATGATGTTCCAGAAATAGGTTATCTTCCGAAGCCACTACCGCCTGAACCATGTTGGGTGAAATTTTATCAATCGGCACCCAGTCTTTTGAATTTCGCGGAGTTTTGCCATCGGCCAAGGCTTCAACAGACCGGATAATCATCAAAGGCGTGAGATAAACCGGAATGAAACGAGCTAAAATGACCCAACCAATGCTCGTTGCAAAAAACAGGATAATCAAATTTCGAATCAGGCGCCAAAAGCGCGGCATAAAGTTCTTGTTTTTCGATGTATTTTTCATTGCTTATAAAAAACTATTTCTAAACACTATATATAAACGACACGTCAATTTATATTCATTTTGAATGAATTAAATCAGCTGTGGCGCTGTCAATATCTTTAAATTCAAATTCAAATCCAGCATTCATCAAAACTTCGGGATAAAGATTTGAGCTATTCAATAATAGATCAGATTCTGTCCCAATCAACAAAGCTCCTATTTTTACAGCAAACTCAGGAGCTGGCAATCCTATCAGCATTCCCAGATTTTTCCGAATTGAACGCATTAACTCTGTATTCGATACAGGCTTTGGCGATGTGCAATTAACAACACCTTTTATTGAAGCGCTTTGAACTGTAAACATAATAATCCTGAAATAATCTTCGATATGTATCCAACTGAACATTTGCTTCCCGGTTCCCACTTTTCCTCCAAAACCAAGACGGGCAAGAGTCAACAATGGTGAAAATGCGCCTTCGTTACGGCCTAAAACAACAGATGTACGCAAAGCTACCCGACGGGTTTGTGGAGTTTGAAAGCTAAAAAACACGTTCTCCCATTGACGGACAACCGTACCTAAAAAGTCGGTTGCGAAGTCGGAAGATTGTTCGGTGGAAATAACCCTTTCGCTCGTTTTGTAAATAGCCGAAGCACTTGCATTGATCCATAATGCAGGAGGATTTTTACATGCCGCGACAGCATTTCCTAACAAAGTCGTACTGTCGAGACGCGACTGTAGAATCTGTTTCTTATTTTCCGGTGTATGCCTGCAATTTATACTTCTTCCTGCAAGATTGACAAGCAAATCACCCTGTTCGAGTTCTTCGACCAACCGGTCATGTAGCCATGGAATATGGTTATTGCCGCGTGAAATTATTTTCACTACATCGCCTTGTTCTTCAAATCTTTTCTTCAAGTAAGCGCCTATAAATCCTGTACCTCCAGCTATAATTATTCTCATACTTTTGAGTTTTGAAGTTTGAAATCGAGTCAGGAAAAAAGCAAATGTAAAAGAAAGAAATGGATTTACAAAGTACCCTGAATAAAAAAACTCCCTTGCAACAAACTGCAAAGGAGCCAATTATTCCATAATAAAATCCTTATTATTCGTAGGCGCCCATTTTCAACATATTAATCTCGCGTTCGTTTAGGAAGCGGTATTTGCCTCGGGGAAGATTTTTCTTGGTCAATCCTGCAAAGTAAACACGATCGAGACGTACCACTTTATAGCCCAGTTTCTCAAAAATACGACGTACCACACGATTTTGTCCAGAATGAATTTCAATACCAACCTGTTTCGGATCACCTTCTTTTACATATTCCAGGGCATCGGCAGCAATAACGCCATCGTCAAGCGTTACACCACTCATAATTGTCTGAAAATCTTGTTCATCAAGCGCTTTATCTAATGCTACATGATAAATTTTCTTTTTATCGTATTTGGGATGAGTCAAACGCGAAGCCAAGTCTCCATCATTGGTCAACAGTATGACTCCCGTCGTGTTTCGGTCGAGGCGGCCTACCGGATAAATGCGTTCGCTGCAAGCATTTTTCACTAAATCAACTACCGTCAAACGATCGTGCGTATCTTCCGATGTTGTAACACAATCTTTCGGTTTATTCAAAAGTAAATAAACTTTCCGTTCGGAACGTACTAATTGATTGTGGAACATAACCTTATCAGTATGCATTACTTTTACACCCAATTCCGAAACTACTTCGCCATTAACCGAAATAACACCCGCCTGTATGTATTCATCCGCTTCGCGACGAGAACAAATACCTGCATTTGCCAAGAATTTATTCAAACGAACAGGTTTAGTAAGGTCGACATAGTTTTTGCGGAACTCAACTTGTTTTTTCTGACTATATTTGGCATTCGGATCATAACTGTCATCTCTTTTGCGCATTGGCTTACGAAATGTAACACCATCCTTTTTATTGTCGAAACGGGTTTCGATATATTCTGTCGGGGAATTTTCACCCGGTTTTTTAAATGCTAATTTTTCTCCCTGGGGTCTATCATCCGATGAATTAAAGGGTTTTCTGAAACTTTTTTCGCCACTTTGGGTGTTGAAACGTGGACGACTTCCGTGAGGTTTATCACCAAAAGCAGGACGACCTTCACGATTTTCATAAGGTTTACGTTCGCCGTAAGCAGGACGTTCATCTCTGTTTCCATAAGGTTTTCGGTCGCTGTAAGAAGAATTACCCCGGTTTTCGTAAGGTTTACGTTCGCCATAAGCGGGACGTTCATCTCTGTTTCCATAAGGTTTACGGTCGCTGTAAGAAGAATTAGCACGGTTTTCGTAAGGTTTGCGGTCGCCGTAAGCAGGACGGCTTGCATCTTTTTTCTTAAATTCCAATTTATCCACCTGACGTTTATCTTCGTAAGCGGGTTTTTCTGATGAAAATTTCGCAGCTCCACGCGAGCCTTTCAAAATTGATTTAACATCGCGTTTTTCAAACGGTTTACCATCACGGCCGGCTCCGGAATTCGAACTGTTTCTCGAATTTCCATGCCATTTTTCATTGCTTGTCATTGTTCAGTTTTATTTTATAATATTTGGGTACAAAGGTCGTAAAAAATCCCGAATAAACCACACATTTTTAATTCAAAAGAAATCAAATTACTCTAAACCTGTATTTTTACAGGCTGTTTGAATCTGATTTCACATAATTAGGGTCTGCTGAAAAACTATTTTATGCCACGGAGTGGCTAAATGTGAATAACCCCCAGTGAACGTAGCGATACTGGGGGATGTTGAATAACCAGGAAACCCAGCCCCAAAGTGGGCTGAACAATATCATAATATATTGTTATTGAACCCTTTCAGGGCTCTATTCTTTTGTACTATTCTTGTCCGCCGGTTTTACCGGCGGTTATTAGCTACGCTGACCGTTGGTTCATATTTAGTCCTTTCAGGACATCATTCAATAGAAACAGAAATTGTGGTGCAAAGAAAATTGACATTTATATTCAAAAACCTTGCATTTACACCTAAAAAAAACACTATATATTATTATGTATCAGACTTATTATACTTTTTCAGCAGACTCTAATTAATGTTCTTTCGGAGTAAATAAACTTAAACCTTGGAAACATTGTAATACCATATCCTAAATTCACAAAGTTAGAGTCTGACTGCCTTTCCCCATAAGAAATCAATAAACGGCACATCAGGCAACAGATTTTTTCAAGGCTTATTCCTTCTATGTCCCTAAAAACAAACGTTTGCAACAACAAATATTTACTTTTTGATCTTAGTTAGACTGTATACTTTTTATTATACTTATATTTGCTTCATAATTTTTTAAAATATTCCGTTTAAAATTCATATATTATGAGAAAACACACATTGTTATTCGTTGCTATGTTTGTAAGCATTTTCAGCATGGCCGAAAATCTATTATCGCCCGACAATAATTTCCGGCTCAACTTCTATTTAAGTGAAACAGGTGAAGCCGTATATTCGCTTACTTACAAAAATAAACCGGTTATAATACCTTCGAAACTGGGATTCGAACTACTCAATGCGCCGGCATTAACAAATGGATTCACTACCCTGAAAGTTGAAACAAAAACATGCGACGAAACATGGAAACCGATTTGGGGCGAAGTAAAAGAAATCCGGAACAACTATAATGAATTATTAGTGATTTTGGAACAAAAAGCCGAACAGCGCACCATGAAAATCCGTTTCCGTTTGTTTAACGACGGACTGGGTTTCCGTTACGAATTCGATAAACAACCGAACCTGAATTATTTCAGGATTACCGACGAAAAAACCGAGTTTGCGCTTACCGACGATCACAAAGCCTTCTGGATTCCGGGCGACTACGACACCAACGAATATGCTTATACTACTACGAAACTGTCAGAAGTGGATGCCTCGAAAGTAGACGGAACAGGAATCGGCACCCACGGTTTTTTTGCCAAAAATGCCGTGCAAAGTCCTTTGATGATGAAGACCAACGACGGACTTTACATCAATATTTTCGAAGCGGCTTTGGTAGATTATCCGGCGATGCAATTGCTGATTGACCAGAAAAACCTGATACTTACATCAGCTCTGGTTCCCGATGCTGTAGGAACTAAAGCGTATATGCAAACTCCGCAACATACCCCGTGGCGCACTATTATTGTGAGCGACAAAGCTGCTGATATTCTGGCATCGAAAACCATTCTGAACCTGAACGAACCCAGTAAAATTACTGATCCAAGCTTTATCAAACCTCAGAAATTCATCGGTATCTGGTGGGGAATGCACGTGCCGAACACCATGTCGTGGGATTATGCACACGCGCCCAATATCAAGTTAAAAGATACGGACTGGAACGCTTTGAATCCACTGCCACAACATGGTGCAACAAACAAAAATGTGCGTCGCTATATCGATTTTGCAGCCGAGCATGGCTTTGCCGGCATTCTGGTCGAAGGATGGAACGTCGGTTGGGAAGATTGGTCAGGCAACTGGAAAGAAGAAGTGTTCGACTTTGTAACGCCTTATCCCGATTTTGATGTGAAAGCGCTAAATGCTTATGCCGCTTCGAAAGGTGTGAAACTGATTATGCATCACGAAACTTCGGCTTCGGTAACCAATTACGAACGCAGGATAGACAAAGCCATTGAGTTTATGAAAGAAAACGGTTACAATGCCGTGAAAACCGGCTATGTAGGTTGGATTATTCCACGCGGTGAACATCACGATGGACAATGGATGGTAAACCATTATATTCGTGTAGCCGAGAAAATGGCCGAAAACCGCATCATGCTGGATGCACATGAACCGGTACGTCCCACCGGCTTGCACCGTACTTATCCCAACTGGCTTGCCTGCGAAGCTGCCCGCGGAAACGAATTCAACGCATGGAGTACCGGTAATCCGCCCGAACATGAAACCATTTTGCCTTTCACCCGCTTGATGGGTGGTCCAATGGATTATACACCCGGAATTTTCGAAATTAAAATGAGTTATTACGACCCGAAAAGCACCTGCCAGGTACATACCACGCTCGCCAAACAGTTGGCGCTGTATATAACCATGTACAGTCCGTTGCAAATGGCTGCCGATTTACCCGAAAATTACGAAAAACGCATGGATGCATTTCAGTTTATCAAGGATGTTGCCGTGGACTGGGACGATACGAAATACCTGGAAGCAGAACCCGGCGATTACATAACTATCGCCCGCAAGCAAAAAAATTCCGACAACTGGTTTGTGGGTGGCATTACCGACGAAAACGCCCGCAAAGCAATTATCCCGTTCAACTTTCTTGATGAAGGTGAATGGTATATAGCCACTATTTACGAAGATGGCAAAAATGCCGACTGGAAAGAAAATCCAATGGTTTACGATATTCGCAAAGTGCTTGTAAACAGCAAAAGTGTGTTGAAACAAAACCTTGCCAACGGAGGTGGTGTGGCTATCAGTCTGAAAAAAACCACCAAAGCTGAAATGAAGGGATTGAAAAAAATCAAATGATTTGAATATTTGCAGACGGGATGACTTGATGTTATCCCGTCTGTTTTTTTTTAGATTTTTAATCAATTGCAAATTGAAATGAACAGATATTGCCAAACATTTTATACTTTTGTTTGCCATTGATTTATTAATTCATACAACTATCATGAAACCAACGCTCACACAACTCGTTTCACAGGGAAAAACCTTAATTTCCGATGGTGCATGGGGAACTTTTCTACAAGCCAAAGGCCTGCATCCGGGCGAATGTCCCGAATTGTGGAACATCGAACATCCTGAAGCTGTACTGGATATTGCCCAAAGCTACGTTGCCGCCGGTGCCGACACTATCGAAACCAATAGCTTTGGCGGAAGCCGTTTTAAACTCGAAGGGTTCGGACTGGCCGACCGTGCATACGAAATCAACCGGAAAGCAGCTGAAATCTCGCGGCAGGCTGCCGGCAATGATAAATATGTACTGGGCTCTATCGGCCCGACGGGGAAAATGCTGATTATGGGCGACGTGACCGAAG
This sequence comes from Bacteroidales bacterium, assembly GCA_021371875.1. GTDB lineage: Bacteria > Bacteroidota > Bacteroidia > Bacteroidales > Paludibacteraceae > Paludibacter. Next base: position 3,072 of record JAJFVH010000051.1, on the reverse strand, counting down.
AAGAACTTTACGACGCTTTCCGCGAACAAGCTATTGCCTTGTACGAAGGTGGCGCCGATGCGCTGGTGATTGAAACCATGACAGCTATCGACGAAGCGGAAATAGCCGTACGCGCCGCCCGTGAAAACACACCCTGCGAAGTGATTTGCACCATGACTTTCGACCATCTCGCTACAGGCGACTACCGCACCATGATGGGCGTTTCGCCGACTGAAATGGTGGAAGCGCTGAAAGTTGCCGGGGCGCATATCGTGGGAGCCAATTGCAGCAACGGCATCGAAGGCATGATACATATCACCGAAGAAATCCGCTCCGTGGACAAAGATATTCCGGTGTTGATACATGCCAACGCCGGCTTGCCGGTTTTGCAGGGAACTTGTACCATTTTCCCCGAATCGCCGGATATGATGGCAGCTTTTGCACCACGCTTAGCCAAAGCCGGAGCCAATATTATCGGCGGTTGCTGTGGAACTACTCCCGAACACATTCATAGATTAGCGGAAGTATTGAGAAAGTAAAGGTTTGGTGATTGGGTCTCGCGAATTCCAATTCGAGCTTATTTAATTAAAAACATCTAAACAAAGCGAATCGCCTTGCCTTTCGGCGAGGCGATATCCGAAGCTGCACCCCGACTTTCAGGATTTTGAAATCCGACCGATTAGCCGTATTTTTGCGTCGAATTCAAAAACGATAAATCCGGCAAAATGAATCATCTCCCCAACATAGGTCTCTATCTCTCCAATACTTCGGATAAAAACCTTATTCTGAGGAAAATTATCGAAAATAAATTTCTGTGCGAACATATCAATTTAAGCCCGTTGCAGGGAGTTCTTTATTCTTCCATAACTATCGACCGAATGATTGATGAAGAATTACGCCACGATCACATTCTGATCCGTACCAACGAAAACGAAACCTTGCAAACCATGTCGAGCGGACAGCAAAAAAAGGCACTGCTCTCCTACCTGATTGCTCAGAAGCCGCAATACATGGTGCTTGACGATGTGTACAGCAATGTAGATAAGGCAACGCAGATTTCCATCACCCGCACATTAAGCGAATTAGCCGAAACCACCTTGCTGATTCAGCTTTTTTTCAGAAAACACGATTTATTACCCTGTATCGAAAAGGTTTTGAGCGTGAACGGAGACAACGAAATTATAAAAGATGAAGATGCCTCCTCATTTCGCAGCGCACAATCACAGGACATAAACCCGCATCTTTTCAGGCTGCCGCAGGGATATACCGAAAATCATGCCGATACCGATCCGCTGATTGAACTCCGTGCCGTATCGGTTCATTACGCTGAAAAACAAGTATTGAACAAAGTGAAATGGACTATCCGTAAAGGAGAATTCTGGCAATTGACGGGACCAAACGGTGCAGGAAAAAGTACTTTGATTTCTATGATTACCGGTGATAATCCCAAGGCTTACGGTCAGGATATGATGCTTTTCGGACGGAAAAAAGGCTCGGGTGAATCGATTTGGGACATCAAACGGCAAATCGGTTATTTCACACCGGCCATGATTCATCAATTTACGCGCGTCGACACGGTGGAAAATATGATTATCTCTGGACTCAATGATTCGGTCGGACTTTATATCGAACCATCAGATTTACAAAGGGACATTGCCCGCGGCTGGCTCGACATGCTGGGCGATTCGTTCCGCAACAAGACTTTTCAAAACCTCTCGCTCGGCCAGCAACGTATGGTGATGGTGGCGCGCGCCATGGTGAAACATCCGCCGCTGCTTATCCTCGACGAACCGACCATAGAACTCGACGACGCAAACAGCCGCCTTTTTATCGACATGGTAAAAGCCTTTGCTTCCGAAAAACAAATTGCTATTATTTATGTTTCGCATCGCGACGAAGAAGATTTACAGCCTGATAAAATCTTCGAACTTGTAAAAGCCCAAAACGGGTACACAGGTACAGTGAGGAAATAAATGTACCTCTTACACCCAACCTGCCATCTGACATAAGTTTTAGAAATCATAAACTCGTAAAGAACAGTCTAAAACTTACATTCTCATTCAAAGCCTTCCTCGGGAAATTTAAAGAGTATTACTTTCTGCATTTTTTTGTACTTTTGCAAAACAAAAGCATACTGCAATCAGTTTCATAAGCATGAACAAAGAAAAGATAGAACAAATACGGGCAGAGTTTCCTATTCTGTCCGAAAAAATATATAATAAACCGCTGATTTACTTCGACAACGCCGCTACAACACAAAAACCTCGCTGCGTTGTTGAAAAAATCGATCAAGGTTATTATCATCTGAATGCCAATATCCATCGCGGCGTTCATTACTTGAGCCAAAAAGCCACCGAAGCACACGAAGCTGCCCGTAAATCAGTTGCCGGATTTCTGGAAGCCGGCAAACGGGAGGAAATTATTTTCACGCGTGGCACTACCGAAGCCATCAATCTCGTGGCGTTTTCGTTTGGAGAAGCCTTCTGTAAATCAGGCGATGAAGTAATTGTTTCGGTTATGGAGCATCATTCCAATATTGTGCCCTGGCAAATGCTTTGCGAGCGCAAAGGGATGACACTGCGCGTGATTCCGATGAACGAAAAGGGCGAACTGGAAATGGAAACCTATAAATCGTTGCTGAACGAACGCACGAAGATAGTTTCGGTGACGCATGTTTCCAATGTTTTGGGAACAATCAATCCGGTTCAGGAAATCATCCGGTTGGCGCACGAAAAAAATATCCCCGTTTTGGTAGATGGCGCGCAGGCAGTTCCGCACATCAAAGTGAATGTTATCGACATGGATGCTGATTTTTATGTCTTTTCAGGGCATAAAATCTATGGCCCGACGGGTATCGGAGCGCTTTACGGCAAGGAAAAATGGCTGAATGCCATTCCCCCTTATCAGGGCGGAGGCGAAATGATTGCCACCGTAACTTTCGAAAAAACAACCTACAACGAATTGCCTTTCAAATTCGAAGCCGGGACTCCTGATTATATCGGTTCAACGGCTATGGCTGAAGCATTGCGTTATGTACAGGAAATCGGCATTGACGAAATTGCCGCTTACGAACATGAACTGACTGAATATGCC
>JAJFVH010000019.1 GCA_021371875.1 Bacteroidales bacterium | reverse complement strand
CTATCTGTAATTTTAATTGATACTGTGGATTTTTCGGGTAAATTAATATTGATTGTCGATGCTTCCGAAATTGGATTTGGTGCAATGCTCATTAAATCAGCATTATTCGTTTGTTTGTTATTATCCTTTTCTTGATTTAATTCATACCCATTATTTATAAGTTGCTTTATATACTTTTTGGTAAATGTTTCACAACCATCTTAACCCACTTCCTTCCAGTGGATTAATTATCCGTTTTTCTTCGAATCCCTTTTCATTATTAAACCACCAGTCATAATAGAGCTGATATGCCCTATGCAAATCGGATTCATCCGTTGAAGAAATTCCTCCTGTGCCCGGTTCAACAGTAATATCATATTGAATTTCTGCCACCCTACACGGGAAAGAATACTTCTGGTAATTACCATAATTCAATCGTATATTTTCAATGGTACATAACAGACATTCTCCCAATGTCAGATTATCCGATTGAAAAGAACTAAAAACGTTCGTTGGAAATCGTTTTACCTTTGAAAAATCATTTGCATGTTTCATAAGAATTGATATTGCATCCGGCGAAAAGTGCGGCAAGGTATCTGTATGGTATTGATTAATTCTAACTTGTTCAATATACAGATTTACTTCGTCATGCATACTTTCTTCATTACATGAATACGCATTCAATAATGTTGCGATAATTGGTAAAAATAAGATTTTCATCCGCATAATTCATTTGTTTTTAAGTTCGATTTTACTAAGTCCCTCATATTGATTGGTAACCCATATTGCTTTTTCACTGTCCGAATCGACAAATTCATATTGAAGAGTCACCGGATCAAAATCAGGGTCATATATAATGTATTGCTCATAAAAAGTCCACACTCCTGTGTTTGAAAAACAATTGACAGCACCGCCACCATAGGCTGTTATCCATTTATTGTCTGAATCGTCAATGAAAATGTTAACAACAGAGTTAGATTTTAATTGCGAGTTATAAATGTGATAATGAGTAATAGTTCCAGAATTATCAATTTTGAACATTCCCCCGCCATATTCTATACCGACAGTACTTCTGGACATCACACCTATCCATAAATTATTGTCTTTATCGAAATCCATACAGGATACCCAATCGAAACTGTTTGCGCAAGTGGCAACCGTATCCCAATTATGATTGTCGTATTTAAACAACATGCCCTTTTCACCTCCCCACCAGTCAAGCGGAAAAGAATTGGCGTAGACTGTGCCATTATTGTCAATAGCTATTTCTCTGAAACTTAACTGAGGACAGAACACTTCGATTTTTTTTCCATCATACATTTTAACTCCGCTTTGCGTAGCCAACCATAAATTACCATCCTTGTCTTTTTTATCCTTGGAAGATTTGTGTTTGTTTACTATATCGGAGGTAAACCATTCGAAATCAGCGGACAGCTTTCCATATCTGTCATAGCATATCACGATGGAATCGTTTATCCATAATGTTTTGTTATCCAAATGTATTTTTCGCAGTGACGGAGATATTTTTATCGCATAGTCCAGCGAGTCCACATATTCCATCGTGCCGCTCGCTTTATGAAACAGATGCACTCCGTGCTCTGTGGACATATCCGTTTTTCTTCTCCAGCAGGTGGTAACAACTTTATGTTCATAACCCGTAAACATAGATCTGACATCATATATTTCTTGGTCGAAAGGCACAAAATAATCTGTCCATTCGTAATTCTTTTCCGTATTCTTACCGATATCAACATCTATCCCGTTATCTTCGGAGCAGGAAAGCAGTGCTAAGAGAACTATAATAACACAAACGTATTTCTTCATAAATGGAGGGTTGTTTGAAACAAAAATATATTATTTCGTCAGAACATTGTCATTCTGACGAAATAATTTAACAAAAAAAAATCTATTTCTTTAGAATTTTCCTGGTGTGCACTTTGTCGTTTATTGTAACTATACAAAGATTAATCCCTGCTTGTAATAGAGAAGCATCTATACTAAAGCTATATTTCCCTTTTCCGAGGTATTTCCCTTTTAAGAGAGTTTTCTTCAAATTATTATTTGTATCGTATATTTCAACCGTTACAGACGAATTGTTTTGTAACTCTATGCTTATATTACCAGTTTCGTTTATCGGATTGGGAAAAATGGTTATGTTGTCCGTTTCAGTCAAATTATCAATTGTATTTTCATCGGAGTCTTGTCCCAGATATTCTGTGTCAATTATTGCTTTGATATATTTTTTTGTGAATGTTTCGGGTAAGGGAGCTATATAGCTTCCTGCATCATTATAACTGTTAGTTTTCCATATATTTTTAATATTTTCAATTACATCTCCGTATTTACTTCTCGCAAACTCACAAAACATGTAGTAAGAAATGTTTTGTTCAAAAACCTTGTCGTCGTTTGTTTCAAAAATAACATCGGCGAACAGTCGTATTGTTGTTCTCAAAACGAATCAAAGCAACTTTAATTTTAATTGTGAACTGTCAATGGTAGCCAATATTTTTCTAACATAATTTTTTACATTCTGTTGTGGAGAGGGATTTATGTAGTTACCATTCTCATCATAGCAGTTAGCAGCCCATTCGGCTTTTACTTCATCCATTAAATAGCCGTAATTTTCTGCAGTAATATCCATAAATATCATAGAGCACAACTCAGCAATAAAGGGTTCCTGCTCGTTGAAAATTTTTTCAATTAATATGCTCCACACGTCTTGTCTCCCTTGAGTTTTACAGAAGTTAAGTAGCGACTTGTACTCTTCTGATTGATATAAAAATTCAGGATTACTGATATTTATAAATTCAGGAGAATTTATTTTGTTAGTTAACTGGACAAATAAATTATTAAATTCCATTTTTATATCGGGTGAAGCTACTTGATATAACAGACTTACTTTGTCGTTTTCTTCAGATGTCAAAGTAATCAGTTGAGCTTTTACATTTTCGTTTTCGTTGTTACACCCAATAAACAGACTGATATACAACAATACTAATAGCAGTTTTAGTGTTTTCATAAATTACTTTTGAAGTTAATGAGTTATTTTACTAAAATTCTTCGATTGAATATTTGGTTATTTATCGTTAAAGAAAACATAACAATGCCCGATGAAATATTATCAGGTACATTCCAATTCACTTTGTTATTTCCAGCCAATAGTAACTGATTGGAAAAAACAGTTTGCAATAATGAGCCATTGACGTTGTGTATCCGTAACGAAGCAGAATATGGTTTGTCTAAATTAATTTCCAGGTTTGCGTTTTTTGAAACTACTGTCGGATAAATTCTGAATGTCGTGTTATTGTTTTCTAAACTATTTAAACCTGTTTTCATCTTCAGTTCTCCCACACCCAACGTGGCTAACACTTTCTTGACGTAATTTCGAGTGTTTTGTTGAGGCGAGGGATTTATATAGTTTCCATCTTGATCATAACAGTTTTGAGCCCATTCGGATTTTACCTCATCCATTAAATAACCATATTTATCGGCAGTAACATTTATAAATATCATTGAGGATAATTCCGCAATGAGCGGTTTTTGTTCATCAAAGATATTTTCTATCAGCATACTCCATACGTTTTGCTGTTTTTCTGTTACACAGAAATTTAACAAAGATTTATATTCTTCGGTAGCATACAAATAGGTAGGATTGCTGATATTTATAAATTCAGGAGAATTAATTTTCTCTGTAAGGTTAATAAATAGATCTTCAAATTCTGTTTTTATGTTCTCCGGGATTGCTTGGTTTAGCAGGTTTATTTTAATTTGCTCTTCAGAGGTAAGCAGAGTCTGTGAATTAGCAGATGATTTTGGCGGTATCTCAATATTGACGAGTATTTTTTTTATATAGTTTTTAGTATTGTTGATAGGCGATGGCGCTATATATGCTCCGTTTTTATCATAACAGTTATTAGTCCATTCATTTTTTACTTCCGACATTAAATATCCGTATTCTTTTTCTGTGATTGTATTAAATAACATTTCAGCTAATTCCGCATTCAAAGAATTTTCACTAAAAATATGCTCCACTAATAATGCCCTAATGCTCTTGTTGTATTTTTCACAAAGCGATAGTATGTTTTTATATTCATCAGATTGTAATAAGTAAATGGGATTGCTATACAGCATTAATTCCGAAGAATTTGCTTTTTTAATCAATTGTTCAAATTCTTTGCTGAATTCTGTACTTACATTTTCAGAGATGGCGCTTTTTAATCCATTAACAATACTTTGTTCATTCTCTGTTAAATTTACCATAGGTAAGACAGTAAGCCCTAAGTCAATACTTTCTTGTAAAGAGTAAACAGCTTTAGAACTTGCTACACGCTTGAAATATAATTGAATATGTCCATAGGCATAAGTTGCCTCGTCATTTAAAGCATCACGTGGATGGAATATTCTTATGTATCCTCCAGGTTTGCTTTCCCAATCATATCCGTGAGGTTGATTATTTGCCGGTTTTTTTACAGAAAAATGCGTATAGACTTGATCTGTATTGTTGTACCACATAGCAACCTCTCCGTTGGTTGCATCAGCACCAATTCTTGTATATGTAACAGCACCTGCATATCTTTCCGGATTATTACCAAAAAACTTATCCCACGACAACCAAAAGTCTCCCGACACATACCATGGACTACTAAGATTTAAAGGATCGGGTGAATCGGACGCCCAAAAATATCTACCTAAGTCTATTCTTCCCCCTCCCCAACTGGCACAATTATAATTCATATTTGCTAATGGATTACTCCCTCCATCACTTGTGCCCGATATTATTGCATCATCTATTTTTAAATTTGGGAAATCATAATTAATAGTACTTTGTTTGCATCCAATATACAAATCACAGGTCGTTGTTGGGTTATAAGAGCCATAAGTTGATAATAAAACCGCAGAAACAGTTTGTCCGATTTGTTTCTTAATGCGGGAATTTAATCCCCAACTCCAATCTCCTCCATGGGAGCCATAGTCGTCGTTAAAAGCGCAAATTGTTCCCGGAAAACCATTGCTACTTTCTATCCAGATTCTGGGATCGCCGGTATTATGAGTGGTAAAATAGTTTAACACTTCCTGCGGAGTGTGGTAATAGGCAAAACCGTTACCCGCAACAGGTGTGTCTGCAAAATAATATTGGCCGTTCACATTTAAATTAACTACACCACCAGCTCCTGCGGTCTGTCTGTATGCCCTTACTCTAACGTAATAAGTATCGGAAACGGGAATATTGATATTTAGCGATGCCATGTTATTCGATCCCGATAGTACAGCCCAGGAATAATTTTCCGTATTGTTGTAAGCGCTGAATACTTCCAAT
>JAJFVH010000015.1 GCA_021371875.1 Bacteroidales bacterium | reverse complement strand
GCAGACAGTTTTTAGGTGGCAATAGGCTTTCAGCCAACATTATATGGCAAGAATACTCTGAGGGGAAACAAACATATAAGCAATTAGCTGTCAAATACGGTTGTTCGGCGAAAACCATCCAAAGAAAGATAGATTCTGTGGAAATTTTCGATTATTTGATTCGTCTTATGCCCCGTATAGATATTTCTGGAAACCAACAAAGGTGTTTTGAGTAATCTGAATGTCGCCCAGTTCACGGATTCCGTCCATAGCAGTACCGTATTTGAATTTGAGTAGTTCGGGTAGGTTTTCGACTGAGAGTTCGTTTACACCAGATTCAATGTATTTAGCCAGAACGAAGTTGATAAATTCCTTTTGCTTCTCGTTTAACCCAATGTAGCCATGCACCTGAGCTGTGTTGGCACGTTGTACCCGTTCAATAGGTTCTTTGGCAAAAGCAATATATTCCAACACATCGTACAAGTCGCTGTTTTCGGCATTAATAATGGTTTGTACTTTCTTCAACACTTCGTCGTCGTAACCTACATCAGCCATTTTCCCCAATAACACTTTGCGGGTGTATGGGTCTGACCATGTTTTGCGCAGTTCTTCTTCGTCACTGAAAAAGTTGGGTAGCTGACCAAACATTTTTTCCAGAAAGTCTTGTGCTGAAATGGGTTTTCCATCAGCATTCCAAAAGAAATCTGTTTTTATATGTTGTATTTGTCGGGTACGACCGTCGGAAAGGTTGACTATCAATGATCGTTTTTTCACACACGTACAGGGCAGGTTTCCACATTTAGGACATGGCTCAGTTTGTTTTGGACAAGTACAAGGGTCTTGACCACACACCGGACACGGTTCAGTAGTAGTTTCGCAGACGCAAGGAATTTCACCACATTCAGGGCAAGGATAAGGTTGAGGTTTCTTTTCGCAAGTGCAAGGGTCTTCACCACACTTGCTACAAACAGGAAGTCCATCCCAAGCCGGGTCAGCAAACTTTTTATAAGCCTCTACAAAATCAAATATCGTAAAATAGAATTTACCATCAAAGCACCGGGTACCACGCCCGATAATCTGTTTAAACTCAATCATTGAATTGATTGGGCGGAGCAGAACTATATTGCGCACATTGAGTGCATCAACACCTGTTGAGAGTTTCTGTGAAGTGGTGAGTATAGTTGGTATTGTTTTTTCGTTGTCCTGAAATTCTTTGAGATAGTTTTCGCCCTGCTCACCATCGTTAGCGGTTACCCGAACACAATACAAAGCGTTATTTACTTTCTTTTGCTGGTTAATTAAATCTCTGATTGCTGCTGCATGGGCTTGTGTATAGCAGAATATGAGCGTTTTCTCTGTCTTGCCCATATTTTTCATAAATTCTTTTACCCGAGCTTCGTCACGTTGTTTTATTTCAATTTTGCCCTGATAAAAATCAGTTTCAACATAGGTTTTCCCTTTTACGAGTTTTTCTACTTCGTCTATATCGCCATCCACAATGGTGTCGGTGGGTTGATACACGTAATTGTCGATATTGCTTTGCAATACCACATGCCGGAAGGGAGTGAGATATCCATCGTTTATGCCTTCTTTAAGCGAATACTCAAACACAGGTTTACCAAAATAATCATAAGTATCGGCATTTACATCACGTCGGGGTGTGGCGGTTAAGCCCAACTGCACTGCCGGTGAAAAATACTCCATAATTCTGCGCCAACGGCTCTCGTCGCTTGCACCGCCACGGTGACATTCGTCGATAATTATAAAATCGAAAAAGTCCTGCGGGTACTGACCAAAATGAGGTTCGGCTTCGCCTGAATCGAATGTTTGGAAAATGGTAAAGAATACACTGGCATTTTTAGGAACTTGCCCGCCTTTCTTTTTAATACTTTTTGGACTTATACGAGTTACGCTGTTTTCGTCCATCTTGCTGAAACCGCCAAAACCATTGAAAGCCTGATTGGCTAATATATTGCGGTCGGCCAGAAAGAGAATGCGGGGACGGCGTTCGGATTTACTGATATTCCATCGGGTTTGATACAGCTTCCAGGCAATTTGAAAGGCAAGCAAGGTTTTTCCTGTTCCGGTAGCAAGTGTAAGCAATATGCGTGTTTTTTCGTTGGCAATGGCTTCGAGTACACGGTTTACGGCAATTTCCTGATAGTAGCGTAATTTTTTCCCTTCGTCAATGTAGAAAGGTTCAGCATAGAATTTATCGCGCCATTTGTTTACATCTCCAAAGGTACGATTCCAAAGATTTTCGGGGCTTGGGAATTCGGCAACGGGTACTTCTTCGCCCGTTTCCATATCTATTTCATAAATCTCGTTTCCGTTGGTAGCGTATGTATAGCGAATACGCATCATTTGAGCGTAGAGCTTGGCTTGCATCACTCCTTCACCAACAGGCAATTCATCGCTTTTGGCTTCGACAATGGCTAATTTTACGCCCTTGTAGCTCAGAATATAATCGGCTTTCAGTATTTTTTGTTTTTCTGAAATACTGATTTTTCCTTTAGCAATGACATATTCGGTAATGATACGGCTATCGTCCGTAACGTTCCAACCTGCTTGTTTTAGCTTGGGGTCAATTTTGTCGAGCCGGGTTTGAGATTCATTCATAGGATTAAAGTCATAAAAAGCCCCCTAACCCCCTAAAGGGGGAATAAGAACCCTGTTGTTATTTTTTACTGAATTTCATAAATTCATCACATAAGAAAGTACTGATAATCAACAATGTAATTTTTAAATATGCATTTCTATCACATGACCGTCACATAAGAAATATTATCGTATTAAATCATCTTTATCAAATAACCGTAAAATAATATATGATAGATTATCAGACACTTAGCAGTAGCCACGGTAGATTAATCAAATAACCATCAAATAAACTTTACTATTTTCTATAGAGCAAACTATTGAGCATTTATGCGTTTTCTTACAACTTTTGCTTTATAAAAACAAGCTCCAATTAAAGCACAATTAAAGCATTTATCCGTTTTCTTACAAGTTTTGCTCAATAGAATGAATAGCTATTCTTATTTCTATTGAGCATTTTATTGAGCACTTGGTCGTTTTCTTACAAGATTCACTCAATAGAATATTTTGCCCAACGATTAACCCCCACTGATTTAGCAGTATGATTGTCGACCATCTTCTTTAATATTCTCTGTACCTTATGCATATGATACGGCTATCATCCACCACACTCCATCCTGCCAATTTCAGTTTAGGGTCAATTTTTTCTAATGGGTTTGAGATTCATTCATGTTGCTTAGTTAGTGTGATATCTTGCTTATTTCTATTAGTTCTTTGATAATGTGTTGATTATGATTTTTAAACAGCCTTGCTTAAATACCCTCTATTGTTTCTTAAACATATACATTGCGTTTATATCTCGCTGTTTTGTGCTTAATTTATCCAATAATTTATCTTCTATGAACTTGTTCAGATAACTCCGAATTGTGTTTTCATTTATCTTAATATAATCGACGATTTCGCTTAAAGTTGCCTTGTGATACATAAAAAGGTACAAGATTATTTTTCTTTGTGTTTCATTATACGCAACCCATTCATTTTCAATTTTTTCCATTACAGAATTGTGAATGGTTTTAGAATGTCCGCTAATTTTATTTCTCAAAATCAAATAAACATTTCCATTCTTTTCGTGATACTCAGGAACTGAAAGCATCGATTTTTCCATAGATTCATAAATTCGGGAAACACCTTCGTTTAATTGTCTTACATATCCTAAATCCTCCAAAATTCTTGCAACTCTTGGGTTTCTTGCAAACCTTTCTGTTTTTATGTTGTCAATGGTTACTTGAGCAGGCAAAGGACCACTATTGCTAATTTCGAGGCGGTCGTCAAAATGCTTGATGTAAATTGCATTCCCTTGTACATTGTAAGAACGGTGGCACAAGGCATTTACAATTCCTTCGAGCCAAGCCTCTTCGGGATATTCCGGAACTTTCTTAAACCGACCTGACTCCATATCCAAAAAATAATAATCTTTGAACGATGCTTTCAGAAATGACTTAATTTCATCAATCAGTCTTGGAATATTATTCTCAAAACGTTCATCCTTTACCACATTATGGCTTACACCCGTTAAAGGTTCCGTTCCTTCATATCGAATATACCTTACCGATGCAGAAGGAATGTATTTTTCAGGGTCTTTTGCAAACAGTAATACCGAAGAATTTTTGTAGATGTAGATTTCTTCTTTCTTCACGGCTAAGTGACGTTTTACCAATAAATCAAGAACATCTCCTCTGTAGTTCAACTTGGTTTTATATTCTTCAAGCAATTCATTGTCCAAATCTTCCGAATTAAAATCTTTGATGGTTTCTTCTTCAAATCGCCTGATGGACTTGTCGTATTCTAATTTTTTGATTCTGTCTCTGTCTAACAGACGATTTGTATCTTGAACTCTCAGGAAAACATTTTCATTATCCTTGCGGTAATAAATACGCTCCAATTCTTGTTCAACGTGATATAAAAAAATCAATTTTCCTTCAATTTCAATTTCTTCTAATTCAACATTGCAAGCAGGTTGTATAAAGTCAAATGTCAAGGTTCTGTAGCTCTTTAGTTTATCACCTAAGATATTGAGGTCTTCTATTTCTCCTTTATCAGAAACGCCAAAAACCAATATTCCACCATCAGCATTCAGCATCCCAATAAGTTCTTCTGCTATTTTGGTGGGCTTAATATCTTTATCTCCAAGCCCTTTACGTTCAAAATATTGATTTTCAACTTGCGTTTGAAGATATTCTTTCGTAACCAACGTGTTTATATTTGAAACTGCCTCGCTCATTTTGACCTTGCTTATTTTTGTTTGAATCTTGCTTATTGTATTTAATTGTCTTATTATAAGGGTGTTATATTTTAAAATATCAGCTTGCTTAAGTACTTCCTGTTTCTTGCTTACTTTATAATTCCCCATTAAATGCCTTTACCAATATCGCTTTTTTTAGTTCCTCACATTGAACTATCGTTTTTTGATAGTTTGTTACTAATGATTGACAATTAGTAGATAAAACCTCTAACTTTTGAACTATGGTTTGCTGTTCGATAAGTGATTTAGGAAAAGGAATTGATAATGAAGAAAGCGAACCTTGATTCAAACTTTTGATTCCAACTCCATTGCCACTATCAACGAGCTCTTTTCTCGTTTTTTGTGTTTTTAAATAATGACATAAATAAATTGGCGAAATGACGGACGAATCTAATCTTATTCTGATTGTGAAACCCGAGTGAGAAATGTTTCCGTTTACTTTACCAGATAATAGAGTTCTACCAATAAGTGCTGGATTGCCATTAGAGCGTACCGCCAAAATATCATTTTCTTTAAGTAAATCTATTTCATTAAGTTTGCCATCCAACGTTACTGTTTCTAAGGTATCAAATGGAACCCAAAAACTTTTCTGAAAGTCCTTTACTCCAACTATTTGTATCACGTCACCTTTTCCAGTTCTTGTAAAATTCATACCATTTCTAAAAGTGGCAAGTTCTCCCAATTTTTTTTCTTCCCACCCCTTTCTTGGTTTTAACTGGTCTGTCAATGCACTTTCAAACAATTCTTTGGCGTTTTGCAGGTTTCGTTCTGCATTGGCTTTCAGGGTATCTATTTTTTCGAAGGTTTCATCTAAAAGGTCAACAATTCGTTGTTGAACTGAAAGAGGAGGCAAAGGAATTTCAATATCTTCAATTTGAGCTTTGTTTAATGACGGAAAAACTGCTCCTTCTTTTCCAACAATCTTATCTTGTTGTTCTAAAAGAAAATAATATGCAAAGTTTCTGTCTAAGGTTTTTAAAGGTCTAATCGCAGCTAAGCCTCGACCAATACAAATCTTTTCAGTTGAGATATTTAGTGCTCCAACAGGCGCACGAACTGAAATAAGAATATCTAAGGGCTCAGCTATTTTTGTAACTTTTGTAGTCCAAATTGTAGCTTCACCAATGAATTTATCTGTAAACTCTTTTTTTCCTTGATAGAAAGGAATTCCATTTCCTTGGTCATTATAAAACTTTCCCTCAGGCGATTGACCTGCTATGACAAGAGCTGCATCCTTCAGTCTTTTTATTTCCCACCCTTTTTTCATATCAGTCTTGATTTTCAAGTATTTGTTTAAACTGTTCAACCGTAGGCAATTTCCCCATCAGTTCGGTAGGCAGTTGTTTACTAAGGGTGTATTGTGCCACTCCAATCGGCTTATTGGCTATGCGTAATGCATATTCCACTTCTAATTGGTCTTTGTGTGGTACAAGTAAAATACCTATACTTGGTTGGTCGTCGGGTTGTTTTAGTTGTTCGTCTATCAGTTGCAGGTAATAGTCGAGTTTGCCCACAAATTCGGGTTCAAACTCAGTTACTTTAAGCTCTACTGCTACCAAACATTTGAGTATTCGGTGGTAAAAAAGCAAGTCGATAAAATATTCCTTTTCGCCCAGCGTTAGGCGGTATTGATTGCCAATAAAACAAAATCCATAACCGAGTTCCATCATCAGCCGTTTTACTTTTTCCACCATTACTTTCTCTAAGTGGCGTTCGGTTACAGGTATGTTAATGTCTAAAAAATCGAGGCTATATACACTTTTAATACTTTCCTTTGCCTGTTCCAAAAAATGTTCGGGCAATGCGGTTTCAAAATTATGCTGCGATTTGTGTTGTAAGAAGTTACCGTATGCATCTGCTTTTATTTGGTGCAGCAATACGGCTCTACTGTATCTGTTTTTAATAGTGCTTTGCAGATAGAATATTCTTGCATTGTAATCTTTTACCTGCTGAATAATTAAGATATTATGTTTCCATGGAATTTGTGAAACAAGCTGTTTCACTTTTTCTAATTCTGAACCGGTTTGTTTCACTTCCTCTAATTCTGAACCAAGCTGGTTCAGAATTGAGTATTCACTTACCAATTGTCTCATAAACCATAGGTTACGAGGACTCCAACTGACACCAACTCCAACTTGGATATTCAAATCGACACTCAATTTCTCAACAATAGATTTTCCCCATCCGTATTCTTGTTGTTTTTGTAAAATCAACTCGCCAATATTCCAATACAATTGATTTGAAATGGATTGTACCGCCTGCACCGCTTGTACACGATGATTTTGTACCAAATTTACAATTTCGGTAAGAAATGGTTGGTATGCTTCGTTTGGTATATTATCAATGTTTGTCATACAAATACAAAATTATTTTTAATATTGCTTTTCCATGCTATTTGCGCAACGATGCGTTGCACTATTTCGAAATCAATCCATGATGAGGCAAATTTTTGCATATATTTCAGGTTGCGGTCGCATTTTGCGACTGCAAAAAAATCCACACCGCATCCGAAAGTTGAGTCATAAAAATGTTTATTTCTTTATACATTAGTCGATTAGTTTAAGTATATCGTTTAGTAACAGGGTGTTTTCTTCGTTGAGGTCTTGCATTTCGGCAGCTATTTCAACAGGAGTGCGGAGGTCGGTTTCTTCTTTTCTGTTTGGGTTTTTGGCTGACAAGTCCAGTGTAGCAGGATCAAGGTCAGCCACATTTATTATCCATGAATTTTCGCTCACTCCATTTTTGTGCTGAAGTGCCACGAATTCGGCTAAATCTTTTTCGTTCAACGGGCTTGTTTTCCCCAAATTGCGGGTAAGGTTGAGCTGGTAATACCAAATATTCTCGGTTGGTTGTCCTTTATCGAAAAATAAAACCACCGTTTTCACACCTGCACCGGTAAACACACCACCCGGGAGGTCGAGCACTGCATACAAATTGCATTCATCAAGCAGTTTACGGCGTAATGCCACCGAAGCATTATCGGTGTTACTCAGGAATGTGTTTTTAATTACAATACCTGCACGACCGCCAGCCCTGAGATATTTAATAAAGTGCTGCATAAACAAGTAAGCTGTTTCGCCTGTGCGTATGGGGAAGTTTTGCTGCACTTCGTCACGCTCTTTACCTCCAAAGGGTGGATTTGCTAATACAATATCATAGCGGTCACGTTCCTGTACGTCGGCTAAGTTTTCGGCCAATGTATTGGTGTGAATAATATTGGGAGCTTCAATGCCATGCAAAATCATATTCATAATGCCGATAATGTAAGCCAGTCCCTTTTTCTCTTTGCCGTAAAAGCTGCGTGATTGAAGTATTTCCATGTCGCCCACGCCTTTGGCACTTTTTTTCATGTGGTTGAACGCCTCGCACAAGAAACCACCACTACCACAAGCTGCATCGTACACCGTGTTGCCTATTTCGGGGTTGATTACTTTTACTATGGTTTTAATGAGCGGACGAGGTGTGTAATATTCACCACCGTTTCGTCCGGCACTACCCATGCGGTGAATGCGGCTTTCGTACAAGTGACTGAGTTCGTGTTTTTCTTTGCTGGTCTGAAATTTCAGTTCGTCCACCATCCACAGAATCTCACGCAGGTTGTAGCCACTTGAAATGCGGTTACGCAGTTCGCCAAAAATCTCACCAATTTTATATTCAATGGTAAAGGGTGAAGTATCTTCGTTTTTGAATTTACGCAAATAAGGAAAGAGTTTTGCGTTTACGAAATCAATCAGGTCGTCGCCAGATTGTGCTGAGTTATGGTCTTGTTTTTCGTCGGCGGTTTTGGGTGCTGCCCAAGTACTCCAACTGTAATCTTTGTCAATTATAGGCTGATAGGTTTCGCTTTTAAGCATGGCTTCCAGCCCACGGGCTGTTTCCAAATCATCCAAGTATTTCAAAAAAAGTATCCACGACGATTGCTCAACATAATCTAATTCACTCCCGCATCCTGCATCTTTGTGCAATATGTCATCGATATTTTTGAAAGTCTGTTCAAACATAGATTTTTTCGTTATAATAAGTTTCACAAAAATACAAATAACATCTTGAATGAGCACACTATTTTAATATTGAAAATAAGGGCACTTCTAATAACCCCAAACTCATCGTTACGCTTCTTCGGCAAAATGCTCATTTACTTCAGTAAACTCCGCTTTCGCCTCAGTCGCAAGCCTTGATTTTTGAGTTTTTAGAAGCACCCACGATTTGGAAAAACAAATCATCCAATTTCTGAAAGTTGAAGTTTCTCGATTAGTATTTTCACCGCTTTATTTCTATTAATGAAATCGTTAAGGACTCCACTAAATTGATTTTGCTTTTCTGTGTCGGGCGTTTTTGAACGCAGCTGAGCAATCATAAAATCAGCCACATCGAGCCCTTTGGCTTTGGCTTCGGGAGTTGAAATATCTTCTAAAAGGGTTGAACACCTCACCCTAAATCCCTCTCCATTGGGAGAGGGACTTAAAGAATTCAGAAGTCTGGCTTTGACTTCCCATTTCTCAAAAGCTCCTAAGTCAGGGAAAAAGATTACATTTTTGTTTTTCAATACCCTGCATTTTTCAAGTGTCAAGCCGTTAAGATTACCGGCTGCCAACCAAATTAAATCGGGCATAACTGCACTGGCAATTATGGCTGATTTTTCGCTTTCTACAATTGCCACAGTTTTATTGGGGTAAATTGTGAGCAAGTGTTCTCCGAAAAAACATTGTTGGAGGTTGAAATTTTCAGGTATTGTACTGGATTTTTTGAGTTTGTTGTGTACCCAATCAATTGCTCCACTTTCGTGCTTTAATCTTCGACCTGTTTCGGGGTTATATTGCATGATTTTTCCTGTACGAATTTTGCCGTTAATATCAATCTGCCAAAAGATTACTTCATTTGTTTTGGTAGCTCCTAAGGCATAGTTTTCGGCTATAGAACGGATTTGTGCGTCCGTAAGAATTTCACAAAGAAAGCGTACAAAGTTACTTTGGAAGCTGGCTGAACGTTGGACGTAGGAGAATGGCACCTCACCCCCAACCCCTCTCCTTGAGGAGAGGGGAGCTTGAGGAATTTGAAGTTGGTGAGCATTTTTATATGACATTGAGGACGGTTGCGACATTGGATTATCAATGAAAAATTGTTTTGGGGTGTAATGATAACCGCATTTGGATTCACGGTTGCATTTGCCAACAGTTCGGTGAATTGGTTCGTTGGTGTTACCATCTAAATAAAGCGTGAAACTTTGCTTTTGACCACATTCCGGGCAGGTGTGCCGTGTGGAAATGCCTTTGTATTTTTGAAGGTATGGCTGAGCGTACATAATTTTGGGTGTGATTAGTAACAGGTAGTAACATTAGTAACACCTGTTACTAATGTTACCATGTTTACTTTTTCTGACTATGTTTATTGACAATGCGGGTAACCTTGACTTTGAAACTAGGGAATTTAGATTCGTCCTGACAAAGTTTTTTAGCAATGGCATAAGAGCTTAAATCGGGTTCAGACTTAATCAACTCAACAACCTGATTTTCCAGAGCATCTTTGTCTTTGTCGCTGAAAACTTTGAGGTGCGTGGACTCCCTTCCAAAATTCAGGAACTCAAACAACAGGAAGTTATGAGGTTTGAAAATCTGGCACTCAATTATGTTATCAGCATCATAAATATGCTCTGTGTTTCGAGCCTTAATCATTTTCAGATAACGAATTGATTTGTCGGTGAAACTTTCACCAATTGCAAAGCAACTATCACAAAAGTTTATAAGCATTTTGCTCCCTTGTAAATCATTCCTTGTGATTGGTTTTGACAGGTCTCTTTTTGGCGTATGAGCCAAAATGAGCAAAGAAAGATTGTATTTGTTTTTCAATGCTTTCAATTGCTTCATCAGAGGTAATGCATCTTTTGCCTTCTCGGTCTCCGAACGCAGATAGGTGAGATTGTCAATTACTAAACATTTTGCTCCGGTCTTGATTATTGCACTTTCAATGGATTTATTCAAAAAATCTTCGAAAGTTGTATTTTCAGGAATATCACTTTCCGAATTTATTTCAACCCTAAAAAGATTATTACTGAAGAAATAAGGGTTCTCGTAATCAATGGAATATCTGTTTTGAAACTGTTTATCGGTAAGCTCAAAATCAAAATAAAGCACTTTTTGAGTTTGTGCTTCACATTTAAAACCCGGGACGGGAATTCCCTGAGAGATACTGTCGGCAATCTGAACGGCTAAAATTGATTTACCCAAATTTGTATCAACAAATAGAATGCTGACTTCGCCCTCATGCCAAAACTCACTAAAGAGCATTTTGGGAATTGGTCGGGCTTTAGCCTGTTCAATCCAATCATTCGCAGTTTGGACTTTAAAAAGACCTATTTCACTTTGAGAATTTGTTTTATTTTCTTCAAAACTCTTTTCAATGCCCTGAATTTCAGATTGTAATTCCGCTATGAAATTGGTATTTTTGTTCTGGTTCTTATTAGTTGCCTCTTCGGATTCTGCAAAATCCGAGGGGGCATTATTTTTCTCGTTCATAGCTATTCGAATTTAGAAGATTTTACATGGTATTTGTTGAAAAGTTCCAAAATGTCGGATTTCCGATAAAATATTTTGCCTTGAATTTTCGTGTAAGAAACCACTCCCTGGTCGCGCCAGGTTTGAGCAGTTTTCGTACTAATACCCATCAATTCAATAAACCTTGAATTCTCAATTATAGGATCGTCTGCAAATTCAATCTGATTTGTAAATCTTGCGTAATGAGAATCTATCTTGGCCAGTAGTTTCTCAAACTGGTCGTTTAAATAATCTTCGTCGTATCTCATTTCTTAGCCCTCCCACCGTTAAGAATTGCATTCACCTCAGACATTTTGTACCGCCTTTTTCCTCCGACTTCGGCAGGACACAAATAACCACGCTTGTTCCATCTCCAAAGAGTGGAAGCATCGACATCAAGAATCTCACAAACCCTTTTGGGGCTTGGGTAAGTTTCGGCTTTGTCGGCAATAACTACATCTTCAAGTTCCTTTTTTGTAGATTCGATTATGTCTACAGCAAATTGTTTTAAATCGACTAAAGAAACGGCAATCGTTACATTACCTGATTCCTGCAAAATTTCTTTCAAATTCATTTTAGTAGAATTCTTAAATTTTGCCGCTCAGGGGGTAGCCGTAAAACAGCCCCTTTGCAAGCGTATGCAATTATTTCAAACGTTTACGGTCGTAGGATTTAAAAGCATGCTGCAAAAGTAGAGGGTGGTGCATGAAAACGAAAGGACAAAAAAAGAACAGTCCTTTTTTGTCCTTTTTTGGTGCGCCGAGCATGGCGAGTATATTTGACGGTTCAAGTCCGTTATGGGGGCTATCAGTTGCCAACCATTAGCTAAAGGCAAGGGTGTCCATCGCGAGGTGGAATCTGAAGGAAGCCGGCGGCAAATTTCCGGTC
>JAJFVH010000004.1 GCA_021371875.1 Bacteroidales bacterium | reverse complement strand
CTTTAATTAGTCTCGGATTTATTTATTGGCTTTATTGATAATGGTTAAACGTTTATTTTTGTTTTTAACGATATTGTTATCGGTTTCGTGTGCAAAAAAGCAAAATGAGGCAGATAAAAATGTGGTTGCTGAAACGAAGGTATCGTTGGTACGAAATGATAATATTATTATTGTGGATTGCCATTATACTTTCGAAGAAGCTGTTCACGGTACAAAAGCGCCCAAATCGGTAATCAATCAGCTCGAACTAATAGAAGTACGGTATTATTCAACCGATGGCAAAATCCATCAGGGGCAACTTTTGACAAACAAAACAATTTCAGCCGAATTGAAAGAAATCTTTGATTATATTTTAAAACAAAAATTCCCTGTTGGCCAGGCAATACCTATTGTAAAATATAACTGGGACGACAATTTATCGATGAAAGCGAATAATACATATAGTTTTTGTTATCGCGATCTTAGTTTTTCGAAACATGCCAAAGGTTTGGCCGTCGACATCAATCCTTTTCTGAATCCTGTACGTTGGAAGAAAAAATATTCGTTCCGTAAAAACAAACCCGAAGGCGCCACATATAATCCTGAAGTGCCCGGAACTTTATTTCCTGAACATCCGGTAGTTTTGAAATTTAAGTCTTTGGGATTTCGTTGGGGCAGATATTTTAAGCGAAATTCCGATGATCATCATTTTGAAAAGTGACATTTTTTAACAGAATATATACTGAGAAAATGTAGTATGTTGATATATTTTTTTGTAATTTTGCGTCAATTTTTTACTAAAAAAGATTTATAACTTACAATTTATATTTCAACCGCATTATGGCAAAACTTACAAAAGAAGATGCTTTGTTGTATCACTCGCAGGGAAAACCCGGAAAGATTGAGGTAGTCCCAACAAAACCATATAGTTCGCAACGCGACTTATCATTAGCTTACTCACCCGGTGTAGCCGAACCTTGTTTAGAAATCGAGAAAGATGCAAATGCAGCCTATGAGTATACTTCAAAAGGAAATTTAGTAGCTGTAATTTCAAATGGTACCGCAGTTTTGGGTCTGGGCGATATCGGCGCTATGGCCGGAAAACCGGTAATGGAAGGCAAAGGTTTATTGTTCAAGATTTTTGCCGGCATCGATGTGTTCGATATTGAAGTAGACGAGAAAGATCCCGAGAAATTTATTCAGGTGGTTAAAGCAATAGCGCCAACTTTTGGAGGTATTAATCTCGAAGATATTAAAGCTCCCGAATGTTTCGAGATTGAAGAAAGGCTGAAAGCCGAGCTGGATATTCCTATTATGCACGACGACCAACATGGGACTGCAATCATATCGTCAGCCGGTTTGTTGAATGCCCTTGAACTGGCCAATAAAAAAATTGAGGATGTAAAAATCGTTGTAAATGGAGCGGGAGCTGCAGCTAATTCGTGCACACAACTGTATATGTTGTTAGGAGCTAAGCTTGAAAATATCGTGATGGTCGATTCGAAAGGCGTTATTAATAAGCAACGTACCGATCTGAATTCGCGTAAAAAACCCTTCGCCACCGACCGTACCATCACTACCCTGGCCGAAGCGGTAAAAGATTCGGATGTTTTTCTGGGTTTATCGGTTGCCGGAGTTTTGACTAGTGAAATGGTTCAATCCATGAATGCTAATCCCATTGTTTTTGCATTGGCCAATCCGAATCCTGAAATTTCGTATGAAGAAGCCATGTCGGCTCGTCCTGATATTATTTTTGCCACCGGACGTTCCGATCATCCGAACCAGATCAACAACGTACTCGGATTCCCGTATATTTTTCGTGGAGCATTGGATGTTCGCGCCAAATGTATCAATGAAGAAATGAAAGTGGCGGCAGTTCGCGCCATTGCCGAGTTGACCAAAAAAGCTGTTCCTGACGTGGTTAATGCGGCATATAATATTAAACGGTTGAGTTTCGGAAGAGATTATATTATTCCCAAACCATTAGATCCGAGATTGTTGACAATTGTTGCGCCGGCAGTTGCCAAAGCGGCTATGGAATCGGGTGTAGCCCGCAAAACCATCACGGACTGGAATGCCTACAATGACAAATTGCGTGAAATGATGGGTCACGACAATAAAATGTTGCGTCGTTTCTACGATACTGCCCGCCAAAGTCCACGACGTGTTGTTTTTTCCGAATCGAACCATATCAATATGCTCAAGGCTGCCGAGGCTGCGCTGTCGGAAGGTATTTGTTTCCCTGTTTTGTTGGGCAACGAAGAAAAAATCGGCAATATTGCCGCTGAAAATCATATCGACCTGACAGGTATCGAGATTATTAATCTCCGGCACGACAGGGAAGAAAAACGTAGGATAAAATATGCCGAAATACTCTCCCGGAAACGTAGCCGCGAAGGTATGACATTTGACGAAGCTTATGAAAAAATGTATGAACGCAATTATTTCGGAATGATGTTGGTGGAAACCGGCGAAGCAGATGCCCTGATAACCGGCGTTTATACAAAATATACCGATTCGATTCAGGCTGCCAAGGAAGTAATAGGAATACGCGATGGTTTAAAACATATTGGTGCCATGCATATTATGAATACAAAAAAAGGGACGTTCTTTTTAGCCGATACACTGTTTAACCGGCATCCTACAACCGAAACATTGATTGATGTTGCAAAACTCACCTACAATACAGTGAAGTTCTTTAATCACGAACCGGTTATGGCCATGTTGTCGTATTCAAACTTTGGCTCGGACAAACAGGGAAGTCCTGCAAGTGTTCACGAGGTGGTTTCAACTTTGCATTCCAACTATCCCGAAATGATAGTAGATGGAGAAATGCAGGTAACTTTTGCGTTGGACAAAGAACTTCGCGATAAAAAATATCCGTTCTCCAAACTGGCAGGCAAGAATGTAAACACACTGATTTTCCCTAATTTAAGTTCGGCAAATACTGCTTATAAAATGTTGATAGAAATGGGATTAGCCGAAACTATCGGGCCAATTCAAATGGGTTTGAACAAACCGATCCATATTCTTGATGTGGAAAGTTCAGTGCGCGACATAGTGAATATGACTGCCATTGCAGTACTCGATGCCATGGTGCAGGAACAAATTGATTGGAATAACCGGTTACAGGAAGTATAAATGATAGGCAATATCCCGTTTTCAGGCTGTTTTCACTGAAATAGTTTTTGAAGTATATACCAATAAAAAAGGAGAGTTAATGCTCTCCTTTCTTATTGATATATCATTCGGTATTTTAATTCTAATAAAACGGCATAAGTTTGTTCGATAACCGTCCGACCGCTTTGAGCGGTCAGGATGGATTGACATTAAATTAGAAAATTGCCGTAACCGGCTAATTGTGCTTGAAATTTGATATTGAATTTTTCTATGAAAGCATTGTTAACATCAAACCGGCGGTAACTGCCGAACCGATAACTCCGGCAACATTGGGTCCCATGGCATGCATAAGCAGGAAGTTACCCGGATCGGTTTCCTGTCCCACAACCTGCGAAACACGGGCTGCCATTGGCACTGCCGAAACCCCTGCCGAACCGATCAGCGGATTGATTTTTTCTTTGGTAAATAAATTCATGAATTTAGCTAACAAAACACCACCTGCAGTTCCAAATGAGAATGCCAGCACACCGATAACCATGATTTCCATAGTTTGCAGGTTCAAAAATGCCGATGCTGTTGCTGTCGCACCTACTGTAATTCCCAGGAAGATAGTTACAATATTCATCAATTCGTTTTGAACTGTTTTGCTTAGTCGTTCAACGACACCACTCTCTTTCATTAAATTACCTAACATTAAACTGCCGACAAGCGGGGCGGCAGGAGGTAAAAGTAATGATATGAATGCCGTTGCAAAAATAGGGAAAATGATTTTTTCCTTTTTCGAAACGATACGCAATTGTTTCATTCTGATGGCGCGTTCTTTTTTGGTCGTTAATAAGCGCATAATAGGAGGTTGAATTACCGGAACCAAAGCCATATACGAATAAGCCGCAACTGCAATCGGCCCCAACAGTTCGGGAGCTAATTTTGATGTAAGAAAAATAGCGGTCGGACCATCAGCGCCACCGATAATTCCGATAGAAGCTGATTCCTGAGGAGTAAACCCAAGCCCGATAGCAGCCAGATAAGTTACAAAAATACCTAACTGAGCAGCAGCGCCCAACAATAAACTTTTCGGATTGGCAAGCATGGGCCCGAAATCGGTCATGGCTCCAACTCCAACAAAGATAAGGCAAGGATAAATGCCTAATTTTACGCCTAAATAAAGGTAGTCGAGCAAGCCTCCCTTGTCGACAAATGATTCCCAATGCACATGTCCGCCTGCAAACAAATCGGCATTAAAAAGCCCTGCGCCGGGCAAATTTGTCAATAACATACCGAATGCAATCGGTAACAAAAGCAATGGTTCGAATTGTTTCATTATCGCCAAGTACAGTAAAACGCACGCTATGAAAATCATGATGATGGTTTGCCAGTTAATATTGGCAAACCCGGTACTTTTAATAAAATTTATAAAGCTATGTACAACATACGTCGGTCCCGAAGTTGGTTCATTTATTTGTTGCGTTTCCGAGGTTGAAACCTGGCTTGTGGTGGCAACTATTGCCGAAGAGTCAGGGTTTTCAACGGTCTGAGCCGAAACGTTGGCAGAAATACTTGCATATAAGAAAGCAATCAGTATGAAAATAATTTTTTTTGTCTTCATTATTTAATTTTCTGTTTTTACAAGTAATTATTCCAGATCAAACAATGCATCATCCTGCATTACCGTTTGACCGGCTTGGACGTAAACGGTTTTCACGACAGCATCTTTTTCAGCTAAAATGCTGTTTTCCATTTTCATCGACTCTAATGTTAATAGCAAATCGCCCCGTTTCACTGTTTGACCCACAGTTACGGCTACTTTGAGCACATTTCCGGGAAGAGGTGATTTTACAGCCTTTACACCGGCTGACTTCGGTGCGGGAGGAACAGCATTGGGTTCATCGGTTTTTACAGGTGCCGGAGCAACTGCTACTATTTCGGTGCCTTCAAAATCGATTAGTATATCATCTTGCATCACGGTTTGTCCAACTTGTACATGAATGTTCCTGATGATACCATCGTGTTCGGCAAGGATGTTGTTTTCCATTTTCATCGATTCCATGGTAAGCAACAAATCGCCACGTTTAACGGTTTGACCAACCGTTACCAATACTTTCATAATGCTACCTGGCAGCGGAGCCTTGATTGCACTTGCCACCACCGAACGCGGAGGCGTTTTGATAGGCGCTACTTTTCCTGCCGGTTTACGATTTGCTGTTACAGCAGATGTCTTTTCCTGTTTCTCTATTTCAACAGTGAATGGAGTGCCGTTTACTTCAATTTCAGCGATGTTATGTTCAATTTCATTTACCGAAACTTCGTATTCACTACCGTCTATTTTAAATTTGAATTTCTTCATAATAATTATTTAACCAGATTATTTAAACCATAAATTTTTGAACTCCACGGAGAATAACGTCTCTCCACTGTTTTGATTGTGATAACAGTACTTTCTTCATCATGTGCTTCCTCGTAATATAAGTACAATGCCATGGCAATGGCTGCACTGTCGCCTGCCGGTAAATGTTCTTTGACATACTCTTTTTCGCTACTTGGAGCCGAAACCGGATTATTTACAGACGGAGTTTTGGGCATTCTTACCTTGGGAGCAACAACCCTGCTGAAAATGTTCAATACAAACACAATCATTACGAGCAGAACAAACACCATGGTGAGTGAGAATCCGACTACATCGAGGGCATTGCCCCAATCTATTGCTAATATATTCATTGCTTTCAGTTATAATGGAATGTTACAATGTTTTTTCAACGGATTGACCACCTTTTTAGTCTGAAGCGCCTGGAATGCACGGATCACACGGAAGCGCGTATTACGGGGTTCGATAATATCATCGATATAACCATAAGAAGCTGCCTGATATGGATTTGCAAACTTTTCTTTATATTCGTTTACTTTTTCGTCAATAAATTTGGTCTTTTCATCATTATCTACAATGGCTGCAATGGAACGACCTTCCAATACTTCAATCGCCCCGGCTGCGCCCATAACTGCGATTTCGGCTGTAGGCCATGCGTAATTAAAGTCGCCGCGTAATTGTTTGGAGCTCATTACATCATGAGCGCCACCATAAGATTTACGGAGCGTAACAGTAACTTTAGGAATCGTAGCTTCGCCATAGGCAAACATTAACTTTGCTCCGTGGGTGATAATACCTGCATATTCCTGGGCGGAACCGGGTAAAAATCCGGGAACGTCAACAAGGGTGAGAACAGGAATATTAAACGCGTCGCAAAAACGTACGAAACGGGCTGCTTTGCGCGCCGAATCACAATCGAGTACTCCGGCAAGAAATTTGGGTTGATTGGCGACGATACCTGTGGAGATACCGTTGAAGCGGGCAAAACCTACAATAATGTTCCGGGCATAGTCTGCATGAACTTCAAGAAATTTTCCGTAATCCACTATACCCGCGATAACTGTTTTCATGTCGTAAGGCGTATTGGGATTATCAGGAATAATTGAATTTAAAACATCTTCCAACCGGTTAATCGGATCGGTGCAATCTTCAATCGGCGCTTCTTCCAGGTTATTTTGCGGTAAATATGAAATCAGTTCGCGAATGGTTTGAATGCCGGCTTGTTCGTCGTCGACACGGAAGTGCGAAACACCCGATTTACATGCATGGACATCGGCGCCACCCAGGTCTTCTGTTGAAATATCTTCGCCGGTTACCGATTTCACAACTTTAGGACCGGTTACAAACATATACGAGTTTTGCTCGGTCATCAGGATAAAGTCGGTGAGGGCAGGAGAGTACACGGCACCTCCGGCACAAGGGCCAAAGATGGCTGAAATTTGCGGAATAACGCCCGAAGCAAGGATATTGCGTTCAAATATCTCGGCATATCCAGCTAAGGAAGTTACGCCTTCCTGAATGCGTGCGCCTCCCGAATCGTTGATACCGATTACCGGACAACCCATTTTCATGGCCATATCCATTACCTTGCAAATTTTGAGCGCCATTGTTTCGGACAACGAACCTCCGAAAACGGTAAAATCCTGGGAAAACACAAATACAGTACGGCCATCTATGGTACCATGTCCCGTTACCACGCCATCACCCAAATATTTTTCTTTTTCCAACCCAAAATTATTGCAACGATGCGTTACAAACATATCCAACTCCTCAAAACTTCCATCATCCAACAACATGTGAATTCTTTCGCGTGCTGTAAATTTGCCTTTTGCATGTTGCGAGGCAATACGCTTTTCGCCACCCCCCAATTTGGCCTGAACGCGCAAATCGATGAGGTTTTTTACTTTATCCTGATTTTTCATTTAATATATAATTTTTTATGTCAATCGATGTAGAGGTGAGAGTTATGAATTCTCAGACATCAAACTATTCAAACTTTTTATTTATTCGGATTTTCGCATAGTTCGGTTAATACTCCGAAAGTTGATTTCGGATGCAGGAAAGCTATATTTAAACCTTCAGCTCCCTTGCGGGGTTGTTTGTCAATTAACCGTACCCCTTTTTCGGCTACCAAATCAAGCGTTTCCTGCAAACCTTCTACTGCAAAAGCCACATGATGAACACCTTCGCCTTTGTTTTCGATAAATTTTCCAACGGGACCTTCGGGATCGGTCGATTCCAATAATTCGATTTTTGTCTGACCTACTTTGAAAAATGCTGTTTTTACTTTTTGTTCTGTTACTTCTTCCACTGCATAGCATTTCAATCCAAGTACGTTTTCGTAATACGGAATGGCAGTTTCCAGACTTTTTACTGCTATTCCTAAATGTTCGATATGAGTTAAATTCATGATGTAAATATTTTAAAAATAATGATAATAATAAGCTGATTTTACGAAATATAACGGATGAAATTGGAAATTGGATAACCGATCTTGAATTAAAGAAATTTTTCCGTATTTTTTAAAATTTCGCACAAAATTACTATAAATATTCATCATTATCAACCAAATATAGAATAATTTTTTTCTTTTTTTTCTCATCTTGACAATCAGCAAGATAACCATGGATTCATTTTCTTTCAGGAATTATTACCTGCACACTCGGGAATGATATGTGCAGAAATAAAATTCAAATATACGGAAATTATGGATAAAAAAAAGTTGGTGCAAATGCTGCACCAACGTTAATAAAGAATGAAGAGTGATTGTTCTTAATATTATCCTTCATCTATTACGAAGTTGTTATTATTTTTTCATCTTTTGAGGTTATAAAAGACTCAAAAATTATGTTAATATCACTACGTTTTGAGTAAGGGCAATAACCCCGTTTTAAATGCTTCCACCGTATTTCCACCGAAAAAGGCTGTTCCCGGACAAGTTTTCGTGGCGCCGGTTCCTTCTTTCACGATGCGTTTGCCGGTGTTCAGGTCGTACCAATGGTGATACACCACAGCTTGTTCGCTTGCCGTGAGTTTAAAGCGCCGGAGCAGTGAGCGGGTGATATGTACGATACATTCCTGTTGCCGGGTGGACATGCTGTCTTTGGTACGATCAAAGTTGCCTATGTTCTCGATACAGAGACCATTGCTGTTGGCGCCTTTGATGCCGGCAGGTATAGTGTTCAGGTTGCGGCACACCATGATCTTACCATCGGGAAAGGTAGTCAGGTTTTGAGCTATTTCGGCAAAACCGCGTTCGCGGTGCGAGCGTTCCATTCCCTGACAAAGGCTGAAATGATTGCCGCCATTGAAATGCTTGTAAGCGGGTATATAGGTGTGATGATGTTGTATCAGCGTTATTTTACGTTTCACGGGCTGAGCGTCGAGCCAAGCGTCGAATTCCGGCGCGTCGAGCAGAATGAATTTTCCAATTGCTTTCATGGATATTGATTGGTTATGGGCTCCTAATCCATTCATTGGTAAGAGTTAGGAGCCCGGTAGTTTTTTTACATTTGGTATTGTATCACACCTTGGCTTTTTCGAAAATCATGGTGTTGGTAAGTAATCCAACCACAGCTTCGGTAGGTGAGCCCGTTGGTGTGATAAATACATCCTGGCATTCGGCTATGGAATCGATTACTCTTTTGGCATCGAGTACCGTTGCATTCAACGGCACAAAGCCATAACCCCGGTTCAACAAAGCTTTGATTTTTAAATCGTCGGTTGCCAGTAAACTGTCGAGCGTCAATAATTTGGGTGAAGCAGTTCCCGCGGCATTGCCGTCATCGGTTTTTACAAGGCTTTTATTGTAGAGGAATTCCAAAAAAACGCTCCGGTGTATCATGTATTTGAGCACTTTGTTTGGATCGAAAACTGCATACCGGTTGTATTTCTCGAATCGGGAATAGTTCAGAATCTCGGTTATGGCAATCTTTTTTTCTTTCTCGTAATCCAGGAACTCGATTTTTTCAACCGGAAGCATGGCATCTTTCACCAATAACTTGGCTATTTTTTCTTCGGGCGTAAGGCTCTTTATGGCTTCCTGATACGATTTGCTGGCCGCTTCGAAGTTAGATTTGCCAAAATAAAATGCCAGTACGGTACCTAACCAGGTGCCCCAAAGGGGAAGTAGTGATTCGCCGATAAAATTGAAGTTAGGCTCGCTCCTGAAATGGATTGATGCAATTGCAATGTACACAGTTGATATCATTACGCCGAATGTAATAATAAATGCAATGGTGTTGCGCGACCACCAACCGGGTTTGTCTTCAGCCTCGGTTTTTTCTTTTTCTTTCATAAAAAATTGAAGTTTAATTGTTTATTTAATATTATTTTGTGTTGGAGTTCCAAAACCAAAATTTAATGAGAGTTTCGAAACAAGCGTGTTTTTCGAACCATCCACTTTCTCAAAGCCTTTGCCGATACTATAAGAGATTACAATCTGATCGGTGAGGTTGTAATTAAACGAGCCTATATATTGTATATCAGATCTTATTTCTTTCCGGTATAATACATTCCCGTCTAAATCAGTTCCAACCCTGATCTCGGAATTACTACTTCTCCCCACCAGTTCAAATTGTAATGAGCATTTATCAAGCTCAGTTGAAACAGCCAGTCCGTAATCAGTATTATTTTTGTAGATGTCAAAATCGGGGAAGTATTGGTTGTAGTAGCCGAGGTTATACCATTCGTATCTTAAAACTGCCATTACTTTCAAAAAATTCAAATTGTTTTTAAATTGATAAGTCGGCGTTACCCATACTGACTGGCGCGGAACAAATGAAGATTCAAACTGATTGGCAGGAAAGTTGAAGAGGCTGGCATAAGCTATATCCACCGAAAAACCTTGCCGGTTGCGGATATATGATTCAAATTTATTGAAAAGCGATTCTCCCTGAAGAACCGAATCTAATATGTTTTCAAAACTCATTAAAAAATCATCCGGCTTCTCCTTATTAAGTTCAGGTAAAATAGCCATTGATTCGGCAATTATTTTATTTGTAAGCCTTTCCGAATCTTTAGTGTTCTCATAGCGTTTAAACGATTCTAAAATGGTGTTTTTGATTGATTCAAGAAAGTCGTTTTTTGATACTATCGTGTCATTATAATAAACCAAACTATATGCCTGAATAGTAATTTCTGCATTTATATTCTTTATTTTAAGCGAATTTGATTTGTAATTCATGAGGGTATCTTTATCGCGCTTGTTTCCAAAAAAGAAGGACGTACGGTATCCGAATGCCAATGCATTGGTGGCAGTGCTGTCGCCAAGAAGAAAGTTCTGGGTAGAAGCTACCGAGAAAGAAGAGCTTCGAATCCATTGATCAGAAATTCTCT
>JAJFVH010000231.1 GCA_021371875.1 Bacteroidales bacterium | reverse complement strand
CTTGTATTTTCTACCAATATATCGGGACTCTGTCCCTTTGTTGGCAGGTGCAGCGCACCGTTATATTGGTAGAAATAATATCCCGAATAAAAATAAAGGCGCAGCGCACCGAAATATATTATTTGAAACTTTAGGAGCTTTTGCGGATAATCATTAATTGAAAAATTGTAGTTACTTTTGCCGTATAATTTATTGTATAGATATGAAAATCATTTCCTGCACACCCGAATACGCACCGCAAATTCTCGATATTTTCAACGATGCCATATTAAATACTACGGCTTTGTACGATTACAAACCCTGGACCCTGGACACTATGAAAGCTTGGTTCGAAACGAAGGCACAGCACAATTTTCCGGTGATCGGTATTGTCGACGATGAAAACCGCTTGATGGGATTTGGCTCCTACGGTACGTTTCGCATTCGTCCGGCGTATAAATATACCATCGAAAACTCGCTTTATGTACACAAAGACCATCGCGGCAAAGGATTGGGAAAAATACTGCTTCAGGAAATTATCCGTCATGCCGCCGCACAAAACTACCACTGCATTATCGGCGTAATCGACGCGGCCAATGAAGTAAGCATTAACCTGCATAAAAGATTCGGTTTCGAGGAAGTCGGGACGTTTAAGCAGGTTGGGTTTAAATTCGGGAAATGGCTCGATGTGGTTTTCATGCAACTTATGCTGCCAGCGCCTGAAAATCCGGTGGCGGATTTGTAGGGTTTAAGTGTTTGCAAGAAAGCGCCAATCTCTGCGTTACACTCACATCAAAAAACCACTCATCCCGATTCATCGGGACTCCGTGTTTTCGCTGCTTCGTGCGTCTTGACCTTGACGTTTTCTTATCAAACACCGAGTTTTCTTTCTGACACTATTTAAAATTTATTTTCTTCACTTTAAATCCCATTCCAAGCAAAATATCCGCTATTTTCACCCTGAAATCGCCCTGAACCAGGATTTCGCCATCGCGTGACGAACCACCTGCACCGCATTTCACTTTCAGCGCCTTGGCAAGTTCTTTTAATTCATCATCGCTTCCCAGGAATTCGGTAACGAGTGTGGCCGGTTTGCCGTTGCGTTTGTCAAGTTCCACACGCAAAGGTTCTTTTTGTTGCTTTTTAGCGCTGTCGGCTTTTTGCTCAATCCGTATTTCATCTCCTTCGGGCAATTCCGGTTTCAGCCCGTCGAGTTTAGCTTTCCAATCCATATAATTATTTACGATTTATCAGGAAGATTTTAAAATGTTTGTCAATTTATTAATCAGGTTAAAAATTTCTTTCCTTCT
This sequence comes from Bacteroidales bacterium, assembly GCA_021371875.1. Classification (GTDB taxonomy): domain Bacteria; phylum Bacteroidota; class Bacteroidia; order Bacteroidales; family Paludibacteraceae; genus Paludibacter. Next base: position 4,765 of record JAJFVH010000231.1, on the reverse strand, counting down.
TTCGATGTCCATGAAGCCGTTTTTCTAAACATTTCCCAAATAATAATTCCCCCGGTTACGCTCACGTTCAGCGAATGCTTTGTACCGAATTGCGGTATTTCAATACAAGCATCGCAGGCATCAACCACGCTTTGCTGTACACCTTTCACTTCGTTCCCTAAAATTACAGCATATTTTTTTGTTTTTTCGAGTTTCAAATCGGAGAGCATTGTGCTGCCTTCGGCTTGTTCGATGGCAAAAACAGTGTACCCCTGCGCTTTCAGTTCGTTAACAGCATCGTGGCTGTCTTCAAAGTATTTCCAGTTTACCGTATTTTCGGCTCCCAGGGCAGTTTTATGTATTTCGGCATGCGGCGGCGTGCTTGTAATGCCACACAGGTAAACCGCTTCGATCAGAAACGCATCGCCGGTGCGAAAAACCGAACCCACATTGTGCAGACTTCGCACATTATCGAGCACAACAACGAGCGGAGTCTTGGTTTGTGCTTTAAATTCTTCCGGCGTCAACCGGTTCATTTCCGTTATTTTTAATTTCCTCATTTTTTCAATATCTCTATCGCTTTTTCAATTATCGTATCAATTCCGTCCGCTTCGTCGGCGGCTACCAGATCAACTTTAATATCCGGATTAATTCCCCATTCGGTATGTTGCATATTGACATCGAACATGGGACTTGCCGAAAACCGTACCATCCAACCGTTGGGTATCTCGCTCGAAAACGGTAATCCGCCGCCGCCACCTGTTTTATCGCCCACAACGGTAGCTTTCGGGGCTAATTTCATGCGAACGACAAATGAGTTGGTGGCGCTGAACGACATGCGGTTGGTAAGTACCGCAACTGGTCTTTGCCATTGCAAAATTTTGTGGGCCGGCGTTTTTATTTCCTGAGATTTCGAAAAGTCAGTATGTCCGTCGCCTGTTTTATGTTGCATATAGCCGGTAACAGTATCTTTGGTGAAAAAATACGATGCCAGTTGTTCCGATAAATCAAGATAGCCTCCGCCATTATCCCTTACGTCAATGATAAGTCCCTTGCAATTTTTAAAATAATTGAAAATATAACTCATATTCGTATCTGTAAACCGGTTTGAGAAGTCGCCGTAATAAATGTAACCTATATTACCTTTATCGATTTTTTCGTAACGCATTCCTCCTGCAATATGATAATTATCCCCCAAATATTTATCGGAATAAATCAAGGTTGAACTGAAATTGTCGGGATAATCGGAAAACCAGTTCCGGTACCGGCTGATGTCGAAACCAGAATAAAGGTTCACGTGTCCATCTTTCAGCTCGGCAAGCATGTTACCCATGAGTTCAAACAACTCCCGATCAGTTAAGGTGCTGTAAACCTGATTTTTGTATACAGTGTGTATCGAATCCCAGTTAATATTTTTATAATCGAGATAACAATATTTTGTATCGATTATTTTCCAGAGCGCTTCGAAATTTCCTTCGTTGGTGTTTTGCGGGAATTCAGGCTCGTCGATGCACGAAGTAAATAATAAACCAGAAAATACTGAAAGCAGGATAAAGAAAAAATACTTTTTCGTATGTTGAGTCAGTCCCCCAGCATTCGAAGGGGGAGCAAGAGCTGTTTGGTAATGGCCGGTTTTGGGCTGAGCCAGCTTACCGAATAGGGCGGCATGGTTTAACGAATGTTTCATGTTTTGAGTTATAAGTTATTTAGTGTTTCCCAACCATCTTGCCAAAGGCGTGTCGTGTGGTTGGGGTCCGTTTATTTATCAGTACTAATAAAATTTTCAGGCGCCCGGTTCTTTTTTCCGGCAAAAACATACAGGTCGTACTTGCAACCTATCATTAGGCTATATTCGTTGTGTTTGAAAACCATATTGTTTGCTTCATATTTCAACTTAGAGTTATTCACTCCAAGCCTCCAGGTGAAATGTTTGAACGGTATATCAAGTATCAAATCGCCCGACGAACCGAGCTTGTTGTGGAGCGAACTAAAGTGAAAGGCATTTGATAAAGATCCCAACTCGAACATTTCGTAATACGATGCTCCACCCTGTGGAACAAACATGTATCCGAAGACAGGAATTTCGAGCTCGCAACTCAACCGCAAAACCCGCCGACGGGTCGGGATATCATAACGTACAATACCCGATAAGTTGAGATTAGCGGACAAATCGAGATTAACAGGGTTGTTTACATTGCGGGCTATTGATTTATATCCGAACCCGGCATCCGCGGTTTCTCCTGCTAATATTTGCAGTTTAGGTAAGATCCTGAAATGATAATGCATTCCCCAACTGTAAATTGCTCCCAAATAAATCATCGATGAAGTATTTGCCGGATTGGTGGTGATTCCGGCTAAAGCGGAAATTTTTCCTTCCATCGACAAATTCGTTTTTTGCGCCGAAAAAAACTTACGTTCGGCATGTTCGTATTTTACACCGGAGCCTGTGTACATAAGCGGAGACAGATAAGGGTCGAGCAAATCAAGTGCCGTAATTCCGACAAGATCCGAAGAGCTGATAAGCTTGTATTGTAAGGGTTTTTCGTCTTGCGAAAACAAGTTTACCGAACACAAAATCGCCCAGACATAAATAATTAATTTCTTCATAAAACAGGTTTTGAAACTATGTGTCTGCAAAAATAAGAAAAAAGAAATATGAAACGAGCATGATTAACGATAATCACCAAAGAAGATAAAAATCCGACATGCGAACCTGCCTGTTAGCAGACAAGTTCCATGTGACCTTTAAAAAACCATTATTTTCACATAATTATTCATTCAATCAGGCTTTAGCCGAAGAACATGAAAAAATTGAACTCACTGTTCCACCTGTGGGGGTTAGGGAGCTGTATTTTCACCTATTGCGAGGGTAACGAACTCCACCTACGTGACGAACAAATCCGCGAACTGCTTTGCTGCCATTTGGAAAGGCTTGAGCTGTAAATCTCTTTTGTTTTACTCTCCAAAAACGGTTTTCTTCTGTTTTAATCTCCCGAAAATCATTATCTTTGTGCCAGTCGATTCCAAAATTCACATTTATTTATGAAAAAACTGGTTTTTGCAACCAATAATGCACACAAGCTGTCCGAAGTAAGAGCCATTCTTGCTTCTGAATATGAAATTTTTAGTCTTGCCGAATTAAATTGCAATGACGACATTCCCGAAACGGCCGATACGCTCGAAGGAAATGCTTTGTTGAAGGCTCAATATGTTTTCGAAAAATTCGGAATGGATTGTTTTGCCGACGACACGGGGCTGGAAGTAGATGCCCTGGGTGGCGAACCCGGAGTTTATTCGGCACGTTATGCCGGCGAAGAACATAATTCTCACAATAACATGATGAAACTCCTCGCGCGTTTAGGTGAAAACCCGAATCGTAAAGCACATTTCCGTACGGTGATAGCGTTGATTGAAAAAGGCGAAGTACGGTTTTTCGAAGGCCGGATAGATGGACACATTGCTTTTGAGCCCCGTGGAAATGCAGGCTTTGGTTACGATCCTGTTTTTGTTCCTGCCGGGTATGAGAAAAGTTTTGCCGAGTTAGGGGTTGATGAAAAAAATAAAATCAGCCACAGGGCATTAGCAGTACAAAACTTAGTCGGATATTTGCGTGGTTAATAAACTGGAAATGCGAAACCCGATTAATTTATGGAATACTTTTATCGATCAATAAAATAAAACACATGTAATTTAGTTATTTACATAAAAAATATTTTATCGGAAATGAAAATCAGAATACTTTTTGCCGGATTAATATTAACAAGTTGTTTGGGGTCTCTTCAGGCTCAGCTGGCTATGGGGAAATGGCGAACTCATTTTGCCTATAACTCAGTAAATCAAATAGCTCAGTCGGAGAATAAAGTTTTTGCCATAAGCGCAGGCGCTTTGTTTTCGGTTGATAAAGAAAATCAGGATATAGAACTTTACAGTAAGATAAATGGATTAAGCGATAATAATATCTCGAAAATTGAGTACGACTCCGAAAATAAACAATTATTGATTGTGTATTATAATGGGAATATGGATTTATTGAGCTCCGGCGGAGTGGTAAATATCCCCGATTTGTACAACAAACAGATGAGTACAAGTAAAGCAATCAATCAAATAATGTTTAATGGCGACAAGGCTTATTTATCGTGCGATTTCGGGATTTTGGTACTGAACACGGACAAAGGCGAGGTTGCCGACACTTACTATATCGGCACTAATGGCGCGGATGTAAAAGTGCTGAATACTACCATACACGGGTTATATCTTTATGCTATATCTTCCAATACAATTTACAGAGGTCTTTTAAGCGAACCAAACCTGGCAAATTACGAATTCTGGAATACACTTTCAGGTTTACCAGGGAGTGGCGAACTCAAAAAGATTGCTTCCTTTGGAGGTAAGCTTGTTTTAATGCGTGGCAATAAACTTTACACCCAAAACGAAAATCAGATATGGTCGTCACTTTTTTCTGAAATATCAGTGAGCGATTTTTTTGTTTCCAACAGCAACAAGATGATTATTACCGATAATGGAACAACATATTCGGTTGATGAATCGATGAATTTAAACCCAATTGAAAACATTGGCGTAATGCCCGATGCCGAATTTGATTCTGAACGAAATTTATATTGGTTTGCCGGAAAGAACGAAGGCGTGATTTCATATAATATTGGAACATCGAAAGTTAATTCTTACAAGCCGGAAGGTCCGGCCGCGAATATTCCATGGGAAATGACTTTCAGCGGACAAAAGCTTTTTGCTGTACAAGGCGGACGATGGGCAGCCCAATACGACA
>JAJFVH010000227.1 GCA_021371875.1 Bacteroidales bacterium | reverse complement strand
TAGGCATATAATATCGGTAGAAAGACATTTTCACACACATATAACACCCCGTACGGGGTGCAACAAACGAGGGTGGGCGAATAATTCTACCGATATTAAATCCCTAACGGGATTGTAGGTCGGAATACGGATAATCATTTTATTTATTTAGGAGGAGTAAATTCTCAAAAAATCAAACAATTCAAGCTTTTTTTATATCCTTACAGTAGTTTCAGTTGCACCCTTTTTCTTGATAAATCCACCTCCAGCACCCTTACTTTTACATGCTGGTGCAACGAAACTACTTCTGCGGGATTAGAAATAAATTTATCAGACATATTGGAGATATGCACCAAACCATTCTCTTTGATACCCACATCCACGAAAGCACCGAAATTAGTGATATTAGTAACAATCCCAGGCAGTTCCATGCCTATTCGCAAATCGTTGATGGTTTTTATGGTCGGATCAAACTCGAATACTTTCACCCCTTCACGCGGATCACGACCGGGTTTTTCCAACTCCTGCAAAATGTCGTTCAACGTTGGCAGTCCCACTTTCTCAGTTACATATTTATGTTTATCAATACTTTGAATTAATGTTTTATTGTGTATTATTTCGCTGACTTTAGTTTTCAGGTCTTTTGCCATGTTTTCGACAATGACGTAACTTTCGGGGTGAACAGCCGAATTATCAAGCGGATTGTCCGAATCGGGAATGCGAAGGAAACCGGCACATTGTTCAAAGGTTTTTACACCCATTTTGGGAACTTTCATCAATTGTTTACGGTTTTTAAACGCGCCGTTTTCAGCACGGTAATTCACAATGTTTTGCGCCAGTTGCGGTCCAAGCCCCGAAATATAAGTCAATAAATGTTTGCTGGCGGTATTGAGGTTCACTCCTACTCTGTTCACTGCATTTTCCACCGTTTGATCCAGGGCTTTTTTCAATTGAGCTTGATCCACATCGTGCTGATACTGTCCCACGCCGATAGATTTCGGATCGATTTTTACTAATTCGGCCAGTGGATCCATCAACCGGCGACCAATGGAAATCGCTCCACGCACCGTTACATCATAGTCGGGAAACTCGTCGCGTGCTGTTTTCGAAGCCGAATATATGGAAGCGCCGTTTTCGCTTACCACAAAAACCTGTACTTCACGGTCGTAACGGATATTTTGAATAAAATGCTCGGTTTCGCGGCTTGCCGTTCCATTTCCGATAGCGATAGCCTGTATATCATAAGCTTCCACCATTTTCTGTATCTTTCGCGTCGCTTGTGAATGCTCATGCTGAGGCGGATGCGGGTAAATAGTTTCGTTGTGCAACAAATTTCCCTGTGCATCGAGGCAAACCACTTTACATCCGGTCCGGTATCCAGGATCAATCCCCAAGGTTCGTTTTTGTCCCAATGGCGGAGCAAGAAGTAACTGCCGTAGGTTTTCGGCAAAAACACGAATGGCTTCGGTGTCGGCTTTGGCTTTACTTTCAGCGGCAAATTCGGTTTCGATACCTGGCTTCAACAATCGTTTATAAGCATCTTTCATTGCTTCGCATACCAGATCGGAGGAAGCATTATCGCCTTTTACAAAAATACGTTCCAGCTTTTCAACGCAATGTTCATCGTCGGTACCGATACTTACACGTAAAAATCCTTCGGCTTCGGCACGACGCATAGCCAGTAAACGATGCGACGAGCAACGGTTCAGCTTTTCGTTCATATCGAAGTAATCACGGTATTTTTGTGCTTCCTCTTCTTTTCCTTTGATGACTTTTGATGAAATAACAGCCTCGTAACCGAATATCTTACGTACGGAATTACGGGCAGCTTCACTTTCGTTGATCCACTCGGCCATAATATCTTTTGCCCCGTTCAGAGCATCATCCATATTTTCCACTTTGTCTTTCACAAAAGGCTGAGCCATGCGTTTCACGTCATTGGAATTTTGGGACATAATCATTTTTGCCAAAGGTTCCAATCCTTTTTCACGGGCAATTTTGGCACGTGTGCGCCGCTTGGGTTTGTATGGCAGGTAAATATCTTCGAGTTCGGTTGAATTCCAGCAATTTTCGATACGTATTTTCAGTCCTTCCGTTAGTTTTCCTTGTTCGTCGATAGTACTGAGAATGGTTTCTTTGCGCTTTTCCAACTCACACAGTTTATCGTATTGTTCTTTGGTTCCGGCTAACTGAACTTCGTCCATGCCCTCTGTCATTTCTTTGCGATAACGGCTGATAAAAGGAATTGTTGCTCCTTCATCGAACAACTGAATGGCGTGACGGATTTGTTTTTCGGAAAGTTGAAGAGAGACTGAAATAAGTTTTATAAATTGAGGAAGAGAAGAAATCATGAGAATTTTTGTATAAATTATAAATCTAAATTCTATATTATAAAAGATAACATTTCAGGTAATTGACGAGCCATCGCCTGCTTTAGACAAAGAATAAAATCTTTCCAACGGTCAATTTCATCCAAATCCTACTGAATATATCAGACTCGATGATATGTTCATATTTTACGGAGAGTTACAGTAATCAATGCAAAATTTTAAAAACCAATTCCTTCATTAATTCACCATCTTCCACCCCATTACTTTCTATTCCTTTGCTTCTTGCATCCGTTTCACGAATCCAGGTGATTATATTCATGGTTTTCCAGGCACCGAAAACCTGTGCCGCCTTTTGGTAGTCTCTTACAAAATAAGGATTTATTCTCAGTTCACCTGCCACGGCGCTCTGGCTTTTATCCGGCAGGTAATGATACATCATCAGGTTACCGAAAAAGCTGAACAATTGAGGCAAAACCATTTGCATGGGATTGGCTTTTTTATTATCGGCAAAATAACGGACAATCCTGTTAACTTTCAGCACATCTTTATTGATCAAAGCAGCTTGCAGTTCAAACACATTGAAATCTTTACTGATTCCGATGTTTTTCTCTACATGTTCGGGTGTAATACGCTTGGTATCCGCTGGTTTTGTAAGCAATAATTTATCAAGCTCATTGGCCACCTTGCTTAAATCGGTTCCTAAAAATTCGGTGAGCATGACGATGGCTTTTTCGTCCACCGTTACATTTTTGTTTTTGGCATACTCGCTAATCCATGCCCCCATTTCGTAATCGCGCAGTTTTTCCGATTCGAACACGATACCCAATTTGGCAATATCCAGTACCCATTTTTTCCGCTTATCGGGTGTCCCGTATTTATAACAAAAAACCAGAATAGTAGAATGCAAAGGCTTATTAATGTAGTATTGCAATGGTTCCCAATCTTTTATCAATTGGGCTTCTTTAACAATCACCACCTGAACCGGAGACATCATAGGATAACGTTTGGCTGCATTCACAACAGAAGTCATATCGGTATCTTTTCCATAGACCACCGTCAAATCAAATTCACGCTGGCTTTCGTCCAACACATTATTTTGTATGAAGTCCGAAATCTGATCGATATAATAAGGTTCTTCACCCATTAGCAAGTAAATGGGTTTATAAACGTTTCTTCGTAATTCCGAAAAAACCTGATCGTATGATGTACCTTGTTTTGCCATTTATGTCGGTTAAGAAACCCCTACTTTTTCTACCCGTCCGGGCAGACTTAAGGGAAAAAAATCAGTTGAATAAGCCAGATTATGTGAACGCGAGATGCGAAACAAATTTTCTACTCAAACCTCAGATGCTTTATTGTCTTACTATTATGCATTAACGAAGACAGTGATTTTACACCAATTTTGATATGCTCTTCCACAAAATTAGCGGTTACCTTTTTGTCACTCTCGGCTGTTTTAACCCCATCAGCCTGCAAGGGCATATCCGAAACAAGTAATAAAGCTCCTATCGAAATTCCGTTGTGGAAAGCAACCGAAAACAAAGTAGCCGTTTCCATATCAATGGCCATGGCACGCGTAGCCCGAAGGTAATCCTTGAATTTTTCGTCATGCTCCCATACCCGGCGGTTGGTTGTATAAACCGTCCCTGTCCAGTAATCCTTACCAAAGTCACGAATGTTAGAAGAGACGGCACGTTGGAGGCTAAATGCGGGAAGCGCTGGAATTTCAGGAGGAAAATAATCGTTCGAGGTCCCTTCGCCCCGAATAGCAGCACTGGGAAGTATATAATCGCCAATAGCGTTTTTGTCGCGCAAGCCACCGCATTTGCCAAGAAAAAGTACCGCTTTGGGTTCTATTGCCGTAAGCACATCCATAATTAATGCCGCATTCGGGCTTCCCATACCAAAATTAATAATCGTAATCCCTTCGGCAGAAGCATTTGGCATGGTTCCATCTTTGCCTAACACCGGAACATTATACCACTGGGCAAATAAATCGACATAGTTGTTGAAATTAGTAAGTAATATATATTCGGTGAAATCCTCAAGCGGTCGTTTGGTATAACGGGGTAACCAGTTTTCAACTATTTCAAATTTTGTTTTCATGTTCTGTAATTTTATACTCGTAGATTTAGTAACTTCGCATTTTAATTCAAGATGCAGTTTGATAAGTGGAAACAAAAATACTAAAAAATGTGGCAATTAAATCTACCGGTATATAATTTTCGTGTAAAGAAACAAGATAATAAATCTTTAATATTTGATAATCAACGGAAGAAATATGTTACGCTTACACCGGAAGAATGGGTCAGACAGCATTTTTTACGTTACATAATCGAAGAAAAGGGTTATCCGGCGGCACTGCTGGCTGTAGAAAAGCAGCTGAATGTAAACGGATTAAAACGGCGGTGCGATGCTATTTTGTATAACTACGATGCTGACCCAATCGCAATTATTGAATTCAAAGCGCCTAATATCCCGATTTCTCAGGAAACTTTTGATCAGGCCGCCGTTTATAATTCGAGGCTTCGGGTTAGTTATTTCATAGTCAGTAACGGGCTTACCCATTACTGTTGTAAAGTTGATTTTGTCAATTCAAAATACAGTTTTTTTCAGGAAATTCCCGATTTCAAGTATCTGGTCACGATTAAATAAGTCCCAATTTTGTTAAATATTGTAAATTCCGGTTCAAAAACTCTTATCTTCCATGTTTATTAGGGTCAAAAATACAAAATGTAACGGTTTTGTAACATCGCAGTTTAGTTCCTTAAATTACTTATTATCAAAAATATAAATAAAATTATCAATTAGTAAGAAGTTAAATAGTTGCATTTACATCAACTTTTAACTCGAAATGTTTGGAAAATATGTTGTAGAACATGTATTTTTGCATCGTCATAAGGAAATTATTTTTTATGGCGAGTTAACTCGAACAAAGAATGCCTTGAAGAAAAATCACACGGGAATTCTCTGTTCGTTTTTTTTATAGGTATAAAAAAGATTGTTTTACTAAATTTTTAAAAGGCATGAAAAAAAATGATTATTATTTTGAATGTTTTAGTCGAACACAGTTGCGAAATGGATTTTCTCGCCGCTGAATAATTTATTGAAAAGTAAAAAAGGAATTGATTATAATTCTGCTTTAAAGTTTTATAGTTTATTCTTCTCTGTATATAAAACGGACTTGATGTAGCGTTTTATTGAAATTAAAAGGTATTAAATGGGTATTTAAAGAAAAAAGAATTATTAATTAAATTAGGTATTAAGTTATGAAAAAGATTTTAGTTTTAGCTATCATAGCAATAGCAACAGTTAGCAACAGTTTTGCGTTGGATTTAAACGAATACAAAGTGTTTTACAAATTAAACGATGAGAAGACTTTCAACTCGCTTGCCCGTTATTTGGATGTAACCGATGAACAGGGAGAAAAGTTGAAATATGTATTTTCATTAACCGAAAACAAGTTGAAAAACGCCTTGGACAAGGAAAATGAAATTGCAGCAGAAAAAGCCATGTGGTTTAACCTTGGAAATGCAAAACTTATATTGTCGGAAGAGCAATATAAAAAATACTTGACTACAATTAACCTTTCGGTTTATGTAAACAATCAAGAATTTTTTGCTGAAAAATAACAACTGCTAAATTCATTCGATGGCTTTGAGTTATCGAATGAATTGTAAATAATTGTGGGAACGCTCGTCATGTAGCGTTCCCACTTTTTTGATTATAATACTCAGATATTCAGGGAGTGTGAAACCACCCTGTGAGTATTTACATCCATTCTTCCTTTAAAACATCACCTTTTACGCCAATTACCACAGCTTTAACCGGAATTTTCTTTCCGGCTTCGGCAACGGCTTTTTGGGCTAATCCAAGTAATCCTCCGCAACAGGGAACTTCCATAATTACAACCGTAAGTGTGTTGATATTGGAGTATAAAATCATGGCTTTCAACTTCTCCACATACGATTCTTTGTTTGAATCGAGTTTCGGACAAGCAATCGCCAATGTTTTTCCGGCAAGGAAACGGTCGTGGAAACCGGCATAACTGAACGCCACGCAATCGGCAGCCAACACTACATCCGCAGCACGGAAATAGGCAGCTTCAGGATTGAGTAAATGCAACTGAACCGGCCACTGACGCAATTGAGAAAGATTTTCGCTTGCCGGAGCCGGCGTATTTACCATTTTAAAGCCTGCAGTAAGCGGTCTTGCCGCTCCAAATGACATTTCCCTACTTCCGGGACAACCACCGCCTCCAGAATGGCTGTGTTGAATAGGCGCTACAGCTGGTTTCGAAGCACATCCCGCTCCACCATGATTGTGAACCTGTGCAAAGTCAATTTGGATACCATTAGCACGTAAATAACCGACGCCTTGTTTCAGGTAATCCACTTCACCATGTTCTTTCAGATGTTTCAGGTGAGCAATAATGGTTTTTTCACCTTTCGGAATCATACGCTGAATGGTTGCAACTTCGTCGTAAGCTTTAGCTTCACGTTCTTCCAATGTGATAGCTCCGACCGGACAATCACCGATACAAGCGCCTAACCCGTCGCAATACAATTCGCTTACCATACGGGCTTTACCATCTATCATTTGAAGCGCCCCTTCATGGCAACCATGTACACATGCTTCACAGCCATTGCAAAGTTCTTCATCTATTTTTATAATCGTTCGTTTCATTTTTATTTCGTAATATTAAATCGTAAACTAATGTCGTTTAGTTAAGGAATATCTATTTGTCATACAATGGTCAGTACCTCGTTAGAGGTTTAATATCAATAGAAAAACAGTTGTTTAAATCAGCAACATTCCCCGTAGGAGATAAACAATTCATCCCCTACGGGGAAAGATTCAACAACGGATTTACCATTTTTCTATTGCTGTTTATCGCCTACGGCGAACCATTTACATTATTCATTAC
>JAJFVH010000183.1 GCA_021371875.1 Bacteroidales bacterium | reverse complement strand
ACCCGTCATTCCTGAAATCATGGTCAACGGCAAGAATACGGCGATCAACGTTAAGGTGGAGGCAATAACAGAAACCGCGACTTCATTAGTGCCATGAATTGCTGCACTTTTCGGACGGCTACCCCGTTCGATATGCGTGGTTATATTCTCGAGTACCACTATCGCATCATCCACCACCATGCCTATAGCTATGGAAAGCGAACTCAACGAAATAATATTAAGCGTCTCTCCCATTAAAGAAAGATAAATGAAGGCGGAAATCAGCGAAATCGGGATGGTAAGTATAATAATTACAGTTGCCCGCCAACGCCCCAGGAAAAACAATACGACGATCATTACAAAAATAAACGCATATAAAACAGTTTCTTCCAAACCAGCAATGGTATTTTTGATGTTCTGCGAAGAATCCATAATCAAATGTAATTTTACATCCGAAGGAAGATTTTTTTGTATTTCGGGTAAAACTGAATGAATGGCATTGGCAATTTCCACTGTGTTGGCTCCCGATTGTTTTTGAACCATGATTGTTGCACCCTGCACACCATTTGTATAACTTTCCTGCACCCGTTCTTCCAAATTATCCTTTACAACGGCTACATCAGATAAAAATACAGTCTTTCCGCCGGAAGCACCCACCACAATTTTATTCAGTTCCGAAGCATCTTTAAACTCCCCCTGAACACGTAAAGAATAAGTATTGCTTCCAATATCCATTGATCCGGCAGGAGTATTTACATTTTCCAGCCTGATATTTTGGGCAATTGACTCAATAGTTAAATGATAAGCTTCCAACTTGATGGGGTTGATATACACCTGTATTTCACGCTGTGGAGCCCCTGTTATGGACACAGAACCCACACCATCAATACGTGCTAATGGATTGGCTACATCATCATCAAGTATCTTGTATAATGCAGGTAAACTTTCTTTAGCGGTGGCCGAAATCATAACCACAGGAATCATATCCGTACTAAACTTGAAAATAATCGGATTACTGGCTCCTTCAGGTAAATTTGACTTGATCATTTCCAGTTTATCACGGACATCGTTCGTAAGATCATTGATATCCTGACCATAATTAAACTCTAACGTAATGATTGAGCGGTTTTCTCTTGAAGTTGATGTAATGTTCTTTAGATTCGTTACCGTATTTAGTATATTTTCCAACGGACGTGTTATATTTGTTTCAATATCAGAAGCGTTGGCGCCTTGATAAGTCGTCAATACCATGATGGTATTCGTCTCTATTTTAGGTAACAGGTCAATGGGTAATTTATTTAGAGAATAAAGCCCTAAAATTACAACCCCGATAAAAATCAGGGAGGTCATAATCGGCTTTTTGACTGAACTTTCGTATAAACTCATAATGTTAATTGTAGAACAAAAATATTTTTAAAATTATTTAGAAAAATTTCAGTTCAATTTTTAAATGTTCAACTTGTTATTTAATCACATTTACTTTAATACCATTTAATAACCTGGATTGACCTGAAACGACGACTTGTGAACCACTTTCAACGCCCGAAATCAGTTCATAATTATTCCCGATACGACGACCTATTTCTACTTGTTGAAGGTTTACTTTTCCGTCTTTATAAACATACACAAAGCGCGCGCCTGAACCTGATTGTTTAATAATCGATAAATCTGGGACAACAACCCGCTCTTTACGTCCAAATTTCATAGTAACCCTTGCAAACATTCCCGGACGGACTTTATTATTGTTGTTATTCATTTTTATTTCAACAGCAAAAGTTCTTGTTTTGTCATCAATTACCGGATAAATTAAACTTACATTGCCATGAAATGTTTCTCCTTCAAATACATCCAAAGTAATATCTACAGGCATTCCTGTTTTAACTTGTGAGTAGTAGGATTCCGAAACATTAATTACTAATTTCGCAGGGTTTATTTGCATCACGGTAAGTATCGGTTGTTGAGCGGAATACATATCGCCGTTATCATAATTACGGGCAGTAATCACTCCACTTATCGGACTCAGCAAATAGGTGTTTTCTGTCAGGTTTTTCATATTTGTTTCAGCTACATCCAACTGAAGCTTTGCATTATCAAGTTCCTGTTGTGAGGCGCCGCCTACGCCGAACAACTCTTTTGTACGGTTATATATACGGCGATAGTTTTCTATTTGAGTTTCCAAATTAGACAGATTAACTACATCCATTTGTACTAATTTCTGACCCTTCGATACATAGTTGCCAACTTCTACCAGAATCTTGCTGATTCGTCCCGGCGATGAAGGGGCAATGCTGTTTTTCACTTGAGGCTGTACAGTGGCCGTAACATCGTACATTTGATCTACAGCTTGTGAGTTTACCTGCTGAACACGCACATTTGGAATATCTTTTTCTGCTTTCGAATCGGTTTTTTCAGATTTTCCGCATGATGTAAGCCCTATTGCCAACGCAATAAAGAATATTCCTGTAAGTTTAATCTTTTTCATCTTGTTATTTTCGTTTATTTTTTTGATGTTTCTAATTAATAAGCTATTTCTTGTCCCAGTAATTTTTCCAGATCAGCCTTAGCCGACAGAAAGTCGTAGATAGACTGGTTGTATGATAATCCGGCATTTTTATAATTTAAATCGGCATTATTTAGATCGAGGAAAGTTGCCATACCCACTTCGTACATTTTTTGTGAAATAGATAAACCTTTCTCAGCCTGACGCAGGCCTTCTTTGTTCGATTCTATTTTTTTGAGTGCATTTTTGATATTATTCATTTGAGTAATCGTCTGTAATTCGAGACTGCGTTTCAGGTTATCCCGTTGCAGCTCCATTTCTTCCCGCTGGATTTTAATCTGTTTGCTTTTGTTGTATTTGGTTCCACCCTGAAACAAAGGAATGGAAAGTTGCAATCCGAAGGTAGAAGTGGGAAACCATACATGTTGATTGGTAAAAGTTGCAGAATCGTTTACCATTGACATATACTGATAGTTTAAACTGGCTCCCAAAGTTGGTAACAAAGAAGCTTTATGAATTTTTTCAGTCTGTTCCAATTGCTTTTTCTGAATATCGAATTGTTTCAAATCCGAATTTTTGTTCAATGTTGTTGTATCAATTTTCAATACATCGCTATACATATTTGCTTCAAAATCGGATAGTCTGCCTTCAACCGCAATTTCGGTATACATGTCGATGCCCATAAGCATTTTAAGCTGGAGTTTACTTAAATTCACCGCATTTTCAGTAGAGACAACGCTGGTCAGGGCATTTCTTTCCTGCACGTCAGCCCTGATCCATTCAAATTCAGATACAGATCCCTGTTTGTATTTATTGTAAATAATACGCGAGTTTTCCTTGCTGTTTTCGTAACTGCGTTTGATTACATTGTACGAATCCTGCGACAGCAGGATTGCATAATATGCTTTCGTTACCTGATTGTACAACGAAATTTTAGACGAACGCGCCGATTCCTGAGCCAATTCGAGTTCCAGTTCACTCATGTTAATTGTAGCCCAAAGTGACGGAGCTATTATTGGCAATGATGCTGAAATTCCACCTGTGAATGTGTTGTCCTGTCCAACTTCAATCCCATCGGGATTTGAAGGGAAACCCGGAATTGAGAAGAACATTTTTTGTTTCTTTATCGCACGTTGGTAAGCTCCCGATACCGAAACTGTTGGAAGTAATCCGCCCACTCGTTCTTTTTTTGAATAATTTACACGCTGAATTTCCTTATCTGCCACTTTAATGGTTGGGCTTTCGCTTAATGCAATTTCCAAAGCTTTGGATAATGACACCGTTAATGTATCCTGTGCGTTCAGCACAGCGGCAGGCAATAGACAAATTATTGCGGTAACCGATAAAAATAATTTATTAAAATGTTTCACAATCTTATTTATTTACAATTTTTAGTTATTAATTTCTGTGGAAGTATAATTTTCATTCATATATTTCAGTCCTTTTTCGTTGGCAATAATATGAATCGTTAGATCA
>JAJFVH010000041.1 GCA_021371875.1 Bacteroidales bacterium | reverse complement strand
GCTTTTTGCAGATGGGTTTTCAAATCGGGTGACGTAAAAATATGATTAATAAATACATATTTTAGCGATGCTCTTGTATAGAACCAACTATCTTCATTGTTAATATTGTAGATGTAAATTAAAGGTATGGCTTGCCATTCCATGTTTAATTCGGCTACCATGACAGGGACTTTTGCCAAATTATTCAAATGAATTGTGTGTTTCAGAATATTACCATAAACAAATTTGCCTTTTACGGTATAATCTTGTAATATTTGAGCAAAAATAATAACCGGAAATAACAAAAAAAGCAACAATAATATTTTGTTTTTCATAATTGCGTCAGCTTTCATCCAATAATTTTTAGTTACCTTTGACAGCGCAGAAAACATATCATTTTTAACGACACACGTTCATTATCAGCAAGTAATTAACAACAATTTATAGTATGTTTACTATTTTCAAAAAAGAACTTCGTACATTTCTCAGCAATGCCACAGGGTACATTGTTATCGGGATATTTTTGCTTTTAACCGGTCTGTTTCTTTGGGTTATACCGGGAGAGTTCAATATTCCGGACACAGGCTATGCCAATGTGGATGGACTTTTTATTATATCGCCATGGTTATTCCTGTTTCTTTGCCCTGCCGTAACCATGCGGCTTTTTGCCGAAGAAAAACAAACCGGAACATGGGAACTGCTCGCCACAAAACCCCTAAGCAAATGGGCTATAGTTTTCGGTAAGTATTTAGCCGGGTGGGTATTGGTTGTGTTGGCGCTGCTTCCTACCATCCTTTACTATTTTGTAGTTTTGTACCTGGCCGAACCGGCAGGGAATGTAGATGCCGGAGCATTCTGGGGATCGTTTATCGGACTCTTGTTTTTGGCGGCTATTTATGTGGCTATTGGTATTTTTTCGTCATCGCTTTCAAACAATCAGATTATTTCGTTTGTTGTGGCAGTAGTCCTTTCGTTTTTTATGTTTTATGGTTTCGATTTGCTGGGTAGCTTTTTTACTTCCGGACAATCGGTGCAAACACTTGAAAGCCTTGGGGTACATGCTCATTACAAATCCATGAGCCGCGGCGTAATCGATTCCCGCGACTTGGTTTATTTTCTGGTTGTGACATTTGTGTTTCTGTTTTTTACCGAAAGAAAAGTTGTTAAAAGTTGATTTTTTAGAATTTTGAAAATTATGACTAATGAAATAAAAAAGCCGTTGATATTAATTACAAACGATGATGGCGACACGGCTAACGGCATAGAGGTACTTACCCAGCTAATGATGCAAATTGGAGATGTAATTGTAATGGCGCCGGACGGACCTCGCTCGGCACAATCGAATGCGCTTACAGTGACGCATCCGATACGGTTTAAAAAATTAGAAGAACGTGAAGGATTGATACGTTATTCATGTACAGGCACACCTACCGATTGTGTAAAACTGGCACTCAACGAAGTGCTCGACCGCAAACCGGATTTGCTGGTTTCGGGTATCAATCACGGTTCGAATGCAGCCATTAATGTGATTTATTCTGGAACCATGGGCGCTGTGCTCGAAGGATGCGAAAACGGTATTTTGTCTATCGGTTTTTCTATCGTCGACCATTCGTTAAATGCCGATTTCAGCTATTTTAAATCTTATGTTCTGAAAATTACACGTTCGGCGCTCGTCAATGGGTTGCCTTATGGCGTTTGTCTGAATGTAAACAGTCCTTGTGGGGAAATTAAAGGGATACGCGTTTCGCGACAGTGTGTTGGTCACTGGGACAAAGAATTTGCCAAACGAACCGACCCGCAGGGTAGGTCGTATTTTTGGTTGACAGGACATTTTGAAAATCACGAACCCGAAGCCCTTGACACCGACGAATGGGCTCTGGCAAATGGATATATTTCGGTAGTTCCGACTAAAATCGACCTGACTGCTTACGATATGATTGAAACGGTAGCGAAGTGGGAATTATAGCAACTCCCAATGCTCACTGGGCGACTTAAAGCAGTTTGATCGATTGAATATTTTTTGTTTTTTCAAACGGATTTTTTTATACTCGAAAAATGAATTCCAATAAATTCAATCATTTTCTATACGGATTTATACCGGGGCTGTTGTTGCCGATAGGATTTATGTGGTTATATCTCAATCGCTTTTATCCCAACGATCTCCCTTTTTTTGATATTATCAAACAAATTTTTCCGGGCGTATTAATGGGAAAGATTTTGCTGCTATCGGTTATACCCAATTTGCTTTTAGTTTTTATTTTCTACAAACAGGACAATTTTAAAATTGCCACGGGCGTAATGATTGGCGCCATGCCGTATCTTATTCCGAGTTTTTTTATGATATAGAACTATCAATAAAAATCGCCTGCTTTTCACAGTGAAAAACAGGCGAAAGGGTGTGGAATCTTGTAAGAGAGTTTAGAATATTTTCCAACCAAGTGAAATGACAAAGTTTGTATTTGTCGTAGGACGGGTTTCCCAGGTAGCCTGGTAAATATCATTGATCAGATTAAACCTGAAATCGAACGTGAGCATAAGTACATCTATCCCTGCACCGGCTTCCAAACCAATTTGAGAGTTTTTTAACTCACCCATAAGTTTTTCTTTATTTATCCCATCTCCGTCGGTGAGATTCGCAAATGAAATTTCGGAACCGGCATTTAACCGTAATTTCGGTCCGGTAAATACGCGTAAATTGGCTATTTTCAAATCTAAAACCTTGTATCCAATTAAAAACGGAATGTCAATCGTGCTGAAATTCACAAATTTATCAACACTAACATCTTGATTTTCGTCATTCTGAACCGTCATTTCATATTCCTTCTTTTGCATGGAATAGAGTAACTCGGGTTGAACGTAAACCTTATCGAAAAAAATTCTTGCAAAAGCACCTGCATGAAAGCCGTTGGCAAGCTCGGATTTAATATTACTTAAATTGTAGTCTCCACTTTGAACAGAACTAATATTATCAAATGAAAGTGAAGAATTGTAGCCTGCTTTAATCCCAAAGTTGAGTTGTGCCTCGGCAAAAGTTACCGAAAGTAATAGCATTGCTATAAAAAACATTTTTTTCATGGCTGTGAATTTTAGAGTGTAATTAAAAAACGAATGTTATGGAATAAATGTTGTATATAATCAAAAAAATAATATCGTTAAAAAACGAATCTTGAAATTAAATTCATTTTATCGGCACGTTTAATCAGCATTATGCCGGTCGCGCGTTGTTACACTTTTCAGGGCTTGAATTACCTGTACCGTTTGCTGAAGAAACAGAATAACAAATATATTTGATAATAAACATATAAACTTGAAATTTAGAGTATGAATAAATTTTGCAGCAAAATTAATTCTTTATTTTTCTAATCACTAAAAAAATCAAACAATTTAGTTGTTTGTAAAAACTCGGAATTAAAATTCCTATCTTTGCAAACTGAACGTTTTTAAGTTCAGAAAATTTGCACAAATTTTGAGCCAAAAATCAAGTTATATGAAACGAGCAATTTTCCCGGGTACTTTCGATCCTTTTACAATAGGTCACTTCAGCATCGTGATGCGCGGGTTGTCTATTTTTGATGAAATTGTTATAGGCATAGGTACCAATCAATCGAAAAAAACATTGTTTTCGGTTGAAAAACGTATTGAAATGATACGGCAGGCTTTTGAAAATGAGCCGCGTGTAAAAGTATATGCATACAACAGTTTGACAATCGATTTTGCCAAATTAGTAGAAGCGGATTTTGCGTTGAGGGGGTTGCGTACGGTGGGCGATTTTGAATATGAACGAACCATTGGAGACACGAACCGTACTCTTACAGGGTTGGAAACCGTTATTTTATTTACAGAATCGGCCTATTCACATATTTCATCAACAGTTGCGCGCGATTTAATTTCGTACGGGAAGGATATTTCGGAATTTCTACCGCCTAATGTGAAACTTTAATATTCCGAAATTACAGATATTTGAATTTTATCATCAGGGAAAAATAGATAATCCCTTGAATTATAGTAAATAATTTAATATGAAGAAAATACTTTTTTTTAATATCATTTTTGTTTGTTTTTCTGTTTCAATTCTTGCTGAACCTCAAAAGCCTGATCAACGTACATTCAGGATCAGTAAAAATCTTTCCATTTTTAATTCCTTGTTTCGTGAATTGGATGCGTTTTATGTCGATACGCTTAATTACGATAAAATGATGAAAACAGCGATTGATGAAATGCTTACCAAAATTGATCCTTATACTGTTTACATGCCTGAAGAGGAAACATCGGATTTAACTTTTATGACGACCGGTGAATATGCCGGTATCGGGGCTATGATCATGAAAAAAGCCAATGATATTTGCATATCTGAGCCTTACGAAGGTATGCCGGCTCAACGCAATGATGTCAGGGCAGGCGATATAATTCTTGAAGTGGATGGGAAACAGGTTTCAAGCCTGACGGTGAGTGAAGTAAGTTCGCTTTTAAAAGGAACGCCCAATACCATGATAAAACTTAAATTGAAACGGTATGGCGAGAAAAAAACGATCGAAAAGGAATTCCTTCGTGAAAAAATTCAGGTTAACCCTGTAGCATATTCGGGGATAGTAGCTGAAAAAACAGGGTATATTCTTTTGAACGAATTTACCGATAAATCGGCAATGGAGCTTAAATCGGCTGTCAACGAGTTGGTTAAGCAAAATAAAATCGAGTCGTTGATAATAGATTTGCGTAACAATGGTGGAGGTTTAATTGATGAGTCGGTTAAAATTGCAGGTTATTTTTTCCCAAAAGGAACCGAAGTAGTTACTACAAAAGGTAAAAACAAGTTGACCGAACGAACTTATAAAACACCTACCGAACCGCTTTTTCCTGAGATGCGACTTGCTGTTTTAACAAACAGGGCGACAGCTTCTGCTTCGGAAATACTGGCCGGAGCCATACAGGACCTTGACCGTGGTATTATTGTCGGTGAACGAACATTCGGGAAAGGTTTGGTGCAAAATATCCGTCCGGTAGGCTATGGCGGACATCTTAAGGTTACCACCGCCAAATACTATATTCCAAGCGGACGATGCATTCAGGCGATTGACTACAGCCATCGCAACGAAGATGGAAGCGTAGGGCGAGTACCCGATAGCCTGACAACCGAGTTCACTACACGTAACGGACGTAAAGTGCGTGATGGAGGTGGCATCGTTCCCGATATTCAAACGGCGGACAACCGCAAACTCAATATTGCCTATTATATTTTTGCGCAAAATTTGTATTTCGATTTTGCAACACAGTATGTATCGACTCATCCAACCATAAACAAACCAACTGAATTCGCATTAAGCGATGAAGATTTTAAAGCTTTCACCAACTATTTGCTCGAAAAAAAGTTTACCTACACTTCGCAAACCGAAAAGTATTATGAACAGCTACTTGAAATAGCTAAACTGGAAGGTTTGGACAAATCGGCTCAAAATGAGTTTGATGCCCTGAAATTGAAATTAACGCCGGATATTATGAAAAATATTGCCGATAACAAAGCCGAAATATCCGAACTGTTAAGTCTTGAAATTATTAACAGATATTATTTTCAAAAAGGTGAAATTCAGTTTTCGTTGCGTGGCGACGAAGACCTGAAAATAGCGACGGAAAAACTGAATAATAAAGAGGAGTTTTCGAAAATACTTATGAATAAGTAGAATTTCGGTTGCTTTTGTTGGATTTTATAAAGTTTCCGATTAAAATAATTAATTATTTTAATCGGAAACTTTTTTTTATGTGGATTTTATTTTTAATTTTGCGTCGATTTTTAACAAAGTAATATTTTTTGTTAATAATGTATTTTAGTTATTCTATTTATTGATATTTACATGATGAAAAACAATGTAGTAGGTGGAAAAATAAACGCCTTAATGACTGCTAAAAACATTAGTATTCAAGAACTATCGGAGCGATGTGGGCTTACGGTTTCTCAAATTGAATTGATTATTTCAAGTGAAAAAGTTCCTTCGTTGGGAGCGTTGATCAAAATTGCCCGCGGGCTTGGTGTGAGAATCGGTACATTTCTGGATGATTCGGAACAACTCGGGCCGGTTGTTCATCGCCAATCCGACAGGCAAAAACCGGCAACCTTTTCGAGCCAGCTTTCAACCGCCAATTCACATCTCGATTTCTTTTCGTTGGCCGGAAACAAAGTGGGAAGACACATGGAACCTTTTGTAATAGACATTAAACCATCTGTTACACATGAACCTATTCTGTCAACTCACGAAGGAGAGGAGTTTATTTTTGTGCTTAAAGGGTCGGTGAAAATCATTTACGGTAAAGAAACGCACATTCTCAATGAAGGTGACAGTATTTATTACGATTCGATTGTCGATCATTTAGTAAGCACTGTGGATGAGCGACCTACACAAATTGTGGCTGTTGTTTATACTCCTATATAGTGTTTGCAAGAAAACGCCAATCTCTGCGTTGCACTCGTACCGAAAACTACTCATCCCGATTCATCGGGACTCCGTGTTTTCGCTGCTTTGTGCGCCTTGACCTTGACGTTTTCTTATCAAACACTAAGTTTTCTTTCAAGTACTATATAGTAGTTTTTATGAGTATTCAATCAAATTAAATTCAAATAATTTTAAACCCTCTAAAGGTTTGAGGTGATATATTATGCAATTATACGATAGAACTTTAGGCGATTGGCTTGAGTATTGGGCTACCGAAACTCCCGATCATGATTATATTGTTTATTCCGACAGAAACTTACATTTTACCTGGTCGGCATTTAACACACGCGTCGACAATATGGCTAAAGGATTGCTCGCGATTGGCGTTACCAAAGGTGCGCACGTGGGTATCTGGGCGCAAAATGTTCCCGATTGGTTAACTTTCCTTTATGCCTGTGCAAAAATCGGAGCGGTGGCAGTTACGGTGAATACGAGTTATAAGGCTCATGAACTGGCGTTTGTGCTCGAAAACTCCGATATGCATACGCTTTGCATTACCGATGGAGTTTCGGGGAACGACTATGTGGAAACTGTGAATGCGCTGATACCCGAACTTAAAACCACACAACGTGGTAGGCTCCAGTCTTTGCGTTTCCCCGAATTGAAAAACCTGATTTATATCGGACAGGAAAAACATCGCGGTATGTATAATACGGCCGAAATTCTGCTTTTAGGAGCTAATAAAACAGATGATGAACTGATTAAAATCAAGCAATCCCTCAATTGCCATGATGTTGTAAATATGCAGTATACTTCCGGTACCACCGGTTTTCCGAAAGGGGTAATGCTCTCGCATCATAATATTGCCAATAACGGTTATCTCACGGGGGAACACATGAAATTTACACAAGCTGACAAACTTTGTGTTTGTGTGCCCTTGTTCCATTGTTTCGGAGTGGTTTTGGCTACGATGAATTGCCTGACTCACGGGAGTACGCAGGTAATGATCGAAAAATTCGATCCGCTGATTACGCTGGCTTCTATTCATAAAGAACGTTGCACGGCATTGTACGGGGTTCCCACCATGTTTATCGCCGAGTTGAATCATCCGATGTTCGATTTATTCGATATGAGCTCATTGCGGACAGGAATTATGGCCGGAGCCTTGTGTCCGATAGAGTTAATGCGCCAGGTTAACGAAAAAATGTACATGAGTATAACAAGTGTTTACGGACTCACCGAGACTTCGCCCGGCATGACCCAAACAAGGGTGGATGATTCGTTTGAAGTTCGATGTACAACCGTAGGCAGTACTTACGAATTTACCGAAGTAGCCGTCATCGATCCGGTTACAGGCGAAATTTGCCCCGATGGCGTTCAGGGTGAAATGTGTTGCCGCGGGTATAATGTAATGAAAGGTTATTATAAAAACCCTGAAGCCACATCGCAGGTTATTGATAAAAACGGATTCCTGCATTCAGGCGATTTGGGAGTCAAAGATGCTGATGGAAATCACAGAATTACGGGTCGGATTAAAGATATGATAATCAGAGGTGGTGAAAATATTTCGCCTCGTGAAATAGAAGAGTTTTTATATCACATGCCCGGTGTGAAGGATGCTCAGGTGGTTGCCATTGCGTCGCCCCGTTATGGTGAAGATGTGGGGGTTTTCATTATTCCGCACGAAGCCGCTGAAATAACCACCGAAGATGTGCGTGATTTTTGTAAAGATAAAATTGCCAGATACAAAATTCCGCGTTATATATTTTTCGTAAATGAATATCCTTTAACCGGTAGTGGTAAAATTCAAAAATTTAAACTTCGGGAAATGGCGTTAGAGATTTGTAAACAACAAGATATTGAAATAATCTAATCCCGATAAATAAATCCTGTTGTTGTTTTCAATGACAGGATTTTTTATTAACAATACTATTAAAGTATAGCTTTTAATATCATTTTTTTTCTACTTTTGTTCCGGAATAAACAAAGATATGAAGCAAGCAAGATTTATTTATAAATATATTTGTCATTTTTTTTCGGCTTACCACACAAAGGGATTCGGGGTTCATTCACCGTTTATATTCCAGTTTCTGAATGATGTTATTTACAACCGAAATAAGTTTTATGTTTTTGGGGAGATTGAAAAACTCAGGATTGAATTACTACAAAACAAACAAACAATTTTTGTAAAAGATTTCGGTACCGGTAGCGACAGAAACCGGAAAGTATCCGAAATAGCCCGGAAATCGCTTAAATCGCCCAAATACGGGCAATTATTATTCAGGATGATCCAAAACGCACATCCCGGGAATATACTCGAATTAGGCACATCCTTCGGAGTTACGACGGCTTATCTGGCTGCCAACTCATCAAAAAGTAAATGTATAACCCTCGAAGGCAGTCCTGAAATCGTAAAAATAGCAAGAGCTAATTTTAAAAGATTAAGCCTTCAGAATATTGAAATTATTGAAGGGGATATTAACCATACGTTGGAATTGGCATTGAATAAATTACAAACTGTTGATTTCGTGTTTATTGATGCTAATCACAGCTCCGAAGTCGTGTTGCATTATTTTGAGCAATGCTTAGCGTTTGCAAGCAGTAATGCCGTGATGGTTATTGATGATATATATTGGTCCGAAGACATGGAATACGCGTGGAAATTGATCAAGAATCATCCCCTGGTGACTTCTACAATCGATTTGTTCCAATTGGGGATTGTTTTTTTTAACCCCGATTTAAACAAAAAACATTATAAAATGTATTATTAGTATCAAAATTCAAAAAACAGGAGTAATTCCGGACAAATTTTAAAAACAAATTGAAAGATGAAAATATACACCAAAACAGGCGACGAAGGAAAAACAGGATTGATAGGAGGAACGCGTGTCATGAAAAATGATATTCGTATCGAAGCTTACGGAACAGTGGACGAATTAAACTCTTTTATCGGGTTGCTTGCATCGTACGATCTTTTAAAACCGGAGGTTCATTTCCTGGAAAAAATTCAACACCGGTTGTTTGCGGTCGGTTCTCATTTAGCCACTGACAGAAGTAAAATTAATTTACACGAAGCATCAATCATTCAGCCGGATGACATTAAAGAAATTGAATCGGAAATTGACAGATTAAACGAAAACTTGCCCGAATTAAGGGCTTTTATATTACCGGGCGGTTCAATAGAGGGCGGAATTTGCCATATTTGCAGGACAGTTTCACGTAGGGCGGAGAGACGAATTTTAGACTTAAATGATATTTATCCTGTTGACAAACAAATTATTATGTTTGTCAATAGATTATCGGATTATTTCTTTGTGCTTTCCCGTTATATAACACTGAAAAAAGGTAACGAAGAAATTTTATGGAAAAAATAGTATTAATAAAAAAAAATCTTACTTTTGTACGAAATTTGACCTATTTTACTAACCAAATTTATATTAAAAATTAAGCTGAATATGTATTGGACATTAGAATTAGCTTCGAAAATAGAAGACGCCCCCTGGCCCGCCACAAAAGATGAATTAATCGACTATGCTATGCGCTCTGGTGCCCCTTTGGAAGTTATTGAAAATCTGCAGGAGATTGAAGATGAAGGTGAAATTTACGAAACTATCGAAGATATTTGGCCTGATTATCCCAGCAAAGAAGACTTTTTCTTTAATGAAGAAGAGTATTAAATACTCATTTGTTTTGTCCATCTTACTTAATTTCAATATTTTAAGTCGGGTGTTGATTGTTGGGTATAAATAAAAATGTATTGTAAAACAATTTTTCGGGAGTTTTACAGTTTGATTATACATACAATCGTCGAATTTCTCGGTTTGGATGGATTGCGAATGAAGTCGTCTCAGAAAATCCTATGAAAAAAAATGTAATAGTTTTTTTGTTTTTGTCCGTTTTTACAGGATCGGTTTATTCACAATTCGATGCACAGTTAAGCCAGTATATGTTGCATAATTCTTCGTTCAATCCTGCTGCTGTCGGCGAAAGTGGTATGATTGATATTATCGGGCAACACAGGATAAACTGGCTGAATTTTGCAGGTGGCGGATCGACGACTGCGTTTAGCATTAATACGCCGATAAAGATTGAAAATACGATTCATGGTTTGGGATTAAGTTTTCTTGATGATAAATTCGGAGGTTTTACGAATAAAGCATTTCATTTGCAATATGCTTACAAAAAAAACATAGGGACGGGAAAATTCAGTGTCGGTACCGATGTTGGTTTTGTCAGTATCGGTTTCAGCGGTGACAGCGTAGCGTTACATGCTATCAATATAGGGGAATATCATAACATGACTTCAGATCCGGCAATCCCGTTGACAAACGTGAACGGAATGGGACTCGATTTGAATGTAGGTGTCTGGTACTCAATGAATAATTGGTATGCCGGAGCATCTTATTTGCATCTTAACCAACCGAAAGTAAAGTGGGGCAATTCAACGGAATTCGCACTTTACAGTTCATTGTTTTTAACGGGAGGCTTAAGTTATAAACTGCAAGATCCCAAATACGTATTGAAGCCAAGCGCCCTGTTTAAATCCGATTTTTCTACCTGGCAACTTGATTTATCCACGAGGTTGGAATATGACAACCGTTTCTGGGGCGGATTATCTTACCGCTATCAGGATGCTGTTGTATTCATGGGCGGGCTTAATATCGCCGGAGGTTTATCATTGGGATATTCATTCGATTTGTCGACAAGTAAGTTAATTACGACTAATTACGGTTCACATGAGTTTGTGCTGATATATAGCTTCGAATATGTGTTCAGTAAAAGTTCATCAAAATATAAAAGTATTCGTTTCATGTAAAATTCCGAAATGAATACAATTTGCAATTGAAGTATAATAATTTTATCTCATAATAATTATCACAATGACAAAAAAGAATCTGACAATCATTGCACTTGTCTTATTGATAATCATAGCAGCTAAACCGGTTGGCGAGTTAACAGGCGTTTCCCGGAAATCGGCGTTGAAAACCCGCTTTCAGGAGAATAATCCTTATGGAATGGTCTTTATTAAACGGGGATCGTTTATGATGGGAGCTAACGATCAATCGGCTGTGGGGTCTATCAGTGATAAATCTGTAAACGTTACTGTTGATGCTTTTTGGATGGATGAAACGGAAATCACGAATGATGAATACAAACAATTTGTATATTGGGTTCGTGATTCTATTGCCATGAGAATGCTTATCAATGGGAATACCGTCGGGTATGAAAAACTGACAACTTATAAAGATAAGAATAACCCGCTTGTCAATCTTACCCCTGAAGAGCTTCAAAGAGTTCCTTTAAACTGGAGGGCTAAAATTCCATGGAATTCAAAAGATGACTCCATAAAAGCAATTTTAGGAAGGCTTTATTATTACGATGAAAACACTCTCGGAGCTTCGCACCAGATTAATCCCGGTAAACTTACTTATAAATACGAATGGATAAATTATGATCAGGCGGCTTTACCCGGAAACAAATACAATGTAAACACAGGCGCCTATCCTGCCAATGCAAAAGTAAGAGTGGACACATCGTATGTCGATGAAAATGGCGTGATAATTAACCGGACAATCGAAAGGCGATTGAAAAACCGTAAGGATTTGATTTCAATGAAAATAGTGAACGTTTACCCGGACACTATAATGTGGTTACGCGATTTTCAGTTTGCCTACAACGATCCTAAAATGCGTATGTATTTTTCGCATCCGGGATTTGCAAATTATCCGGTTGTGGGTGTAACCTGGGAACAAGCACAAGCATTTTGCCAGTGGAGGACGCAACTTTTCAACGGCACCCATAAAATAGGAGGCCAGGATTATCGTTTGCCAACCGAAGCCGAATGGGAATATGCCGCCCGTGGCGGAAAGCAACTGGCCCTGTATCCGTGGGGTGGAAATTATATCCGTGACAATAAAGGTTGTTTTATGGCTAATTTCAAACCTATGCGTGGAAGCTACACCGATGATACGGGAGCTACTACAATGAGAGTTGCAAGTTATGAACCCAATGATTACGGACTTTACGATATGGCAGGAAACGTAGCAGAATGGACTTCGTCGGCTTATGTAAGTTCTTCAAACACAATGGTGTCTGATATGAACCCTAATTTTCAGTACAGCGCAAAAACTGATGATGCAGACGTTTTGAAACGCAAGGTTATTAAAGGAGGTTCGTGGAAAGATATTGCATATTACCTGCAATGTGGTGTCAGAACGTATGAATATCAATATGAAAGCCGGCCATATATTGGGTTCCGTTGCGTTCGCTCATTTAACGGCGAATAAGAACTTTGATATTTTTATATTAATATAAAAAATTACGATTATGTCAGATAATCAAACGAAATTTGATTTGTGGTGGAATTCTCCTAAAATGAGAAGAATTATAGGAGCAGCATATAGTCTTGGGGCTTCCGTAGTTATTCTGGGCGCCATGTTCAAAATTCTCCATTTAAGGGGAGGAGGTATCATGTTGGGTATCGGTATGTCGGTCGAAGCCATAATATTTGCTTTGGGGGTATTCGATAAACCATTTAAAGAATTTGAATGGCATAAAATCTTCGATTTTGATTCAGAAGGAGGCGCAGCAAGCCTGAAAAACGGGAATATTATGACGTCAAAATCATCTGCAGGACTCAACTATAATGAATCGATAAGTGATGAAGATGTAAAAAAACTATCCGATGGGATACGAAATTTGACCAATACAGCCGAACAATTATCAACCATAGCTTCGGTGGTTCATTCAACCGACAAACTGGTGAGCAACCTTGATTCAGCCTCCGAAGTTACAGGCAAATTTATTCACAGCCAGGAATCGCTTAATACTGCAACAGGGCGCTTAAACACTTCTTATCAGGGAATAAATAACGGAATGGATGTTGTGGAGAAAAACACAAAAGCGTATGCCGGCAAAGTAGAAGAGATTAATAAAAATCTGGCATCAATCAATTCGATTTATGAAATTCAACTGAAAAACATTCAGGCTCAAACCGAAGGTTTAACAAAACAAACAGAAGCTATTAATATTGTTAGCACTGACTTGAATTTTATAACTGCCGATGTTCAGAAAATGAAATTGGCAACAGCAAATGCCACAGAGCAAACCGAAGATTTCAAAGCAGGTACCGAAAAATTAGCAAAGCAGGTTGCCGATTTGAATTTAGTTTACGGAAACATGTTAAACGCACTAAGCTAAAAAAGTGATTATTATTATCTTTTGGTTACAAATTATTAAAGTATAATCGCAATGAGTGTAGCAAAAAACTGCCCGGAAACGCCACGACAAAGGATGATAGGCATGATGTACCTGGTGTTAACGGCTATGTTGGCATTGAATGTATCAAGCGAAATCTTGAACGGGTTCACGATGGTAGATAACAGTTTGCATTCTACCATTGAGTCGTCGGATATACGCAACAGTTTTCTGTACGAAGATTTTAATTATTTGTACAAGGAAAATCCTGCAAAAGTAGGAGAATGGCTCGAAAAAGCAAAACAAATAAAAAAAGAGTCGGACGATTTATTCCAATATATCGAAGATTTTAAAGTGCAGATAGTAAAATTGGCGGATAGAGGCGATGCCGACCCTAAAGCAAGGGAAATACAAGCGCGGGATAATTTGGATGTTGCAGGACAGTATGCTATAGTGGGAGGGAATGGTAAAGTCCTTAAACAAAAAATCAACGATTATTGTAATACCCTGGTTATGTATTCTGATAAAAATCCCCAGAAACAACAGATGTATCTTAATATTTTTTCTACCAATCCGGTAAAAAGTAAAGAGTCAGGGGAGATGATGCCTTGGGAAAACGCCATGTTTGAAATGATGCCGGTATCTGCGGTAATTACAATCCTGACTAAGTATCAAAGCGATATCAGGGCTTCGGAATCGGAAATGATCCAGTACCTCAAAAACCAGACAGATGCATCTGATTTCAGGGTTAATAAAATTGAAGCTTTGGTGGTCCCAAATTCCAAATTTGTTTTTCGAGGAGAAAAATACAGTGCGCGGATTGTTCTCTCGGCTGTCGATTCAACCAAAGTTCCACAATATTTTGTAAACGGGAGGCCGCTTCAAAATGGTATTTACGAATTTGTTGCCGGAGGAAAGCTTGGCGCTTCGAAGTATGCCGGCGAAATCAGGATACCTGGAAAAGATGGCAATCTGCTGTCATATAAATTTGAATCCGATTACATGGTGAGCGAACCATCGGCTACTATTTCAAATGAGGATTTGAATGTTGTTTATAAAGGAATCGATAATAAATTCAGTGTTTCCGTTCCCGGGGTGGCTCCTGAAAATGTAAGAATCAATGTTGAAGGAGGAAGTTTTGAAAACCAGGGGAAAGGTAAATATATTGTTCGTCCTTCGCGGGATGGAGAAATAAGAATTGCAGTTTTCGGGAAAATAGAGAAGAAAGAAATGAGCATGGGAAGCGGAATCTTCAGGGTAAAACGATTGCCAAAACCATCGGTTTTTCTTTTGGATTCAAGAGGCGACGAAAATGAAGGTTCGATGACCATGGATCAGTTAAAAGGAGCGACCTTGATTGCAAGTTACGGTCAGGATGCCTTGGTGCCGGCTAAATTTTCTATCATATCTTTTACCATGATTGTAGAAGGATTAGCGCCGCTTTCGGTTTCGGGAACCAGACTTGATGCAGGTTTTCTTAATAGATTGTCGAAAGGGAAAAATTTGATCCTGAGCAATATAAAAGCCATTGGCCCCGATAAAAACGTACAATCGTTAGGAGCTGTTGTTGTGAAATTGATTTAATTAACCATATATATAGTAAAATTAATTATATGAATATGAATATAAAAACATATTGGGTTGCTTTATGTATTCTTTGTGTTTTGCCTATATGCAATAGGACTGTTGCACAACAGTCATTACCGTTTTTCGAAAGAAACGGAAATATTGCCATTCAGACCACACAAATGGATGCTTTAGCCGATACCATTGCTAAAGTGAATCATAGAGCTGATGATATTGTTTGGTCGCGTATTGTTTACAGGGTAATTGATTTGCGCGATAAACAAAACAATCAACTGTATTTTCCCATTAAACCGAATGATAAGTACAAAAGCCTGTTCAGAACAATTTTGGATGCATCGGTGCAGGACACGCTCAAGGCGTATGATAAAATTGATTTTGATATCCAGCCTAAATTCGATACTCCGATTCCCAGGGATAGTTTGAAAAACAAATATGTAACCTGCGATTGGAATACTTCAAATAATACGCCCCGTATCAGTAGTTTAATAGAAAAAGACCCGCTGACAAACCAGAACAAAATCAGTTCGTATTATTACGAGGATTATGCTTCGAAGCAAATAAAGTTCATTATTCAGGAAATAGTTTTCTTCAATAAACATTATTCAAGAATGTATACTAAAATTATTGGCATCGCTCCGGTTTATGTTTATAACGAAACGAATGTTACCAACGTGAATATGACGGGTTTAAAACGATCATCCGGCGAATCGGCATGGAACTTTTTACAAAGCTCCGTAACTTGCTGGTATCTGTTTGATGAGTTACGTCCCTATTTAGCCAAACAATACATGATTCCTAATGGAAACGACGCTCAACGTATGACTTTTGATGAGTTTTTTGCACAAAAATTATATTCGAGCTATTTATTGGGCGACAGCAATATGTTTAACAGAATGTTACTGCAAGCGTATAATGAACCTGAACAAATTCTGAAAGAACAAAAACGAATTGAAACAGAATTACTGAACGTTGAACAAGACCTCTGGGAATACTAATAACATTATAAAAAGGATTCTTTGCAGGATAAAATCAATTACAAAATAATTTTGGTTTTATCCTGTTCTTTTTTAACTTGGTTGTAACTCTGCTCTGACAGATTATTTTAATTGCAGGCTTTACTATCTGTTTAAACCTGTCAGATTTCAAGAATCTGACAGGTTTGGAAGTATAAAAGTCCGGAATAAATCGAAAAGGAGACTTGCAATTTCGCCCGTTCTAATTTGTCAAAGTAGAAGTAAAACAAAATTGATATTCATTATTGAAGGATATCCGGTCAGGTTCTAAATTTTGGCTCGTATTTATATTTTCACCGAGAATAACTTTCCATTCGTTTCAATTGTTATTATTAGGATGTTATTAATATTTACTATTTTATATAATAGGCTTTATTCAAATTAAAATTATATATAACTGAAATTAAACTATATGGGCTCTTATTCGGGATGCCGGAGTTCCGACTCCGGTAATTTCAACGGAATCGGAATTACTCCCTTTGGTCGTGACCGTTGGTTCCGTCGTCCCGGAGTTCCGATTACGGTAAGATAAGATCGACTCGCTTTTCCAACTTTTCGACGTAATTGGAATTACTCCCTTTGGTCGTGACCGTTGGTTCCGTCATCCCATAGAATTCCTGTCGGCAGTTAAACAGAACACGGTAGGCTGCAAATAATTAGGGTCTGCTGAAAAAGTATAATAAGTCTGATAGATAGTAATATATAGTGATTTTTTCAGGTGTAAATGCAAGGTTTTTGAATATAAATGTCAATTTTCTTTGCACCACAATTTCTGTTTTTATTGAACGATGTCCTGAAAGGACTAAATATGAACCAACGGTCAGCGTAGCTAATAAC
>JAJFVH010000040.1 GCA_021371875.1 Bacteroidales bacterium | reverse complement strand
GTATATTTGCAAACAAAACATTATTATATGAGAAAAATACTTACTCTTTGCTTGCTTTTCTCTGTTTCCCCTCTCCTTTGGGCACAAAATGCATCCGCAACATTCAGCGAAAACGTTAATAATTTCTTTAAACCCATTTTATATTATTTAGATAAAGTGTTATTTTGGGATCCGTTTGCAGCAATGGGTTTGGAATTAGGCGTAAAAATTCCCTTTATAATTATCTGGTTGATTTTCGGGGCAATATTTTTCACTATTTATTTCCGGTTTATCAATTTTCGCGGTTTTAAACATGCCATTGAGCTGGCCATGGGAAAATACGATAAAGATGGACACGATGGCGAAATATCGCATTATCAGGCAATTGCAACAGCTTGTGCCTCCACGGTCGGGTTGGGAAATATTGCCGGTGTAGCCGTGGCAATTTCTTTGGGCGGACCTGGAGCGACTTTCTGGTTAATCATTGCCGGATTACTGGGTATGACCACTAAATTCACCGAATGTACATTGGGGGTAAAATACAGAAAAATCAATGCCGATGAAACCGTTTCGGGTGGACCCATGTATTATTTACGCGATGGGTTGGCCAAAAAAGGCTGGAAACGAACGGGAAATTTTTTAGCCATTTTATTTGCTGTTTTCGCAAGCATTGGGGCTTTTGGCATTGGTAACATGTTTCAGTCCAATCAGGTAGTGGCTCAAACTATTATTACCTTCCCTGCATTAGATGGATACCAAATCTGGTTGGGAATACTGATTGCCATACTGGTAGGTATCGTTATCATAGGCGGAATAAAAGGAATTGCCAATGTAAACGATAAACTTTTCCCTATCATGGCTATCCTTTATATTGTTTCCTGCCTGACGGTTATCGGCGTTAATTACCAACATATCGGCGATGCTTTCGGATTAATTTTAAATGGGGCTTTCAATGCCGATGCTGCCAAAGGCGGCTTTGTAGGCGTAATGATTATCGGGTTCCGCAGAGCTGCTTTCTCAAACGAAGCCGGTATAGGTTCGGCGGCAATTGCTCACTCAACCGTAAAAACCCAGAAACCCGTTACTGAAGGTATAGTTGCACTGCTCGAACCGTTTATCGATACGGTGGTGATTTGCACGATGACGGCGCTGGTAATTATAGTTACTGGGTTTTACAACAATCCGGATAACTTAGCCGGAACCGAATTGACTTCTGCTGCTTTTTCTACCGTTTCATCATGGTTTCCGTATTTATTACTTCCTACAATTATTTTATTCGCCTACACAACCATTATTTCATGGTCGTATTATGGCGTAAAAAGCTTTGATTTTCTGGTTGGTAATGCCTGTGAAAAACGCTTTGGTAAACGAATTTATGCCACCCGGTTGTACCAGATAATATTTTTGATAATCACAGCCCTTGGTTCTGTTTTAAGCCTGAATGCCTTGGTGGATTTTTCCGACATGTTGGTCTTGTCTATGGCAGTTCCAAACATTATCGGATTGTTGATCCTTGCCCCGGAAGTCAGAACTGAACTGAACGAGTATATGAAATGGCTGAAAACAGAAAAAATTAAGAAATAAATATGAAACGAGTCTACGCCAAAGGCGAGACGAGTTCCATACGACCTTTAAAAAAACAATTATTATCGTATGAATAAACAACTCACACAAAGTATCGTTGTAAACTCTCAACAAACTGCCGAGCATTTAGGTTCGGGACTACTGCCTGTTTTTTCAACTCCGGCGCTTGTAGCTTTAATGGAAAACACCGCCATGAAACTTATAGAACTCCCCGAAGGAAGTTCAAGCGTTGGTGTTTCTATCCACATAAAACATTTAAAAGCAAGTCCTGTAGGGGAAACAATAAGCTGTACGGCTACACTTATCGAAAATGAAGGCCGAAAATACGTCTTTGCGCTTGAAGCCACTGACTCGCACGGAGATTTAGTCGGACAGGGAACTCACGAAAGAGTGATAATTGATATTCAGAAGTTTATGTCAAAAATAAAATAATTTATCATCCTAAACAAAAAAACCTTGAAAATTGAACTGCACTTCAAAAGTTTTTTGTCTAACTTTCAGGGTGCAATTCAAAAAAAGCATACTCTATTTATTGTTTACTTAACAGAGCCAACCTCCTTATATTACACATGTAAGTTCTGTTAATTCTGTCCAAAATAATAATCCGTCAAAATAGAATTATTAGCCTGCCTGAAGCAAACAGGTTTGCTTATATGAATTATATAATATTGAAAAATCGTCGGTATCGTTCGGACAAATCATCTCTATTGTTTTCCAAAACGATCGGAGATGATTTTTAAAACGATAGATAATGAGTTTATAGACGGCATTGATTCAATCTTTCGGAGATAGTCAGGTAACACAGCACGGATACCATGTCTACAATAAAAAATAATGCCACAAAAATACTCAGGATTTTTTAAGTTTATAAAAAATCAACTATATTTACATCGAAATTCTATTAAATCCAAAAACAAATAGTTATATGAAAAAATCAGGAACAATACATTTGATTCAAAGCGTGATATGCTTTGTATTTATCGCTTTTACCACCTTTTCCACGGTAAAAGCCCAACCTTCGGGTGGCCCTTATGGTCCGGTTCGGCAAACCTACGAATTGCCTAAAACTGCCAAAACAATCTACTATGTAGCGCCCGATGGCGACAAAACACTGCAGGGAACGTCGGTTGATAAGCCAACCACCATTGAATCAGCTATCGAAAAGGCTAAAACCGGCGATGTCATTGTCCTGCGTGGCGGTATATATCGTACCGGAAATCTTATCCTCAACCAGGGTATTACCATGCAACCTTATGCCGACGAACAGCCCGTGTTTAAAGGAACTTACGTGGCAGGGAATTGGAAAAATCTTCAAAACGGATTGTGGGTAACCAAATGGGAGCATTTATTTCCTTCGAAACCTGACAGCTGGTGGAACCGTTCGAAGTATGCAAGGGAAACGCCTATGCACCGCTTTAACAACGACATGGTATTTGTCAACGGCAGGTTTTTACAATCGGCAGGGCAGGAAAAAGACGTGGATGAAAATACCTTTTTCATTGATTACGAATCGGGGCTGGTTTTCATAGGTACCGACCCGACAAACAAACTGGTGGAAATTACCGCGTTTAATGTAGGCTTACACCGGATAACCGGCGAGTGCCATGGAATTGTATCCGACAAGAAAGGCTTTGTGCTTAAAGGAATCGATTTTACCCAATATGCTTACCGTGCTATCGAGGTGGATGGAAAAGAACCTGAAAGCGCTTTAAATGAAGCGGATTTTGGTAAAGATGTGGTTGGTACTACCATCGAAAATTGCAATATCACTTTCTGTTCGCGTGTTGCCGCTTACCTGCGTGGCGATAACCTTACTTTGCGGAACTGCAAGGTGAGCGACACCAGTACCGAAGGTATTTATATTATTGCCTCGAACGATGCCTGGCTGGAGAAAAACATCTTTGCGCGAAACAACATCGAAAACATAACCGGTTACTACCCAGCGGCAGTGAAAATATTCAACCAAACTCACCGTGTCACCTGTTTCGATAACCTGATAACCGATCTGCCCGAATCGAATGGTGTTTGGTACGATGTGGGGAATGTGGATGGTCGCTTTATTAACAACTGGGTCGAAAATGTGGGCAATGGAAGTATCAAATTCGATAATAACAGGCCATGGCCAAGCCAAAATGGTTTCTTCTTCGAAATTTCAAAAGGAGTTGTTTGTGCCGGTAATGTATTTGCCAATTGCGACCAGGGGGTTTTCATTCTCAACAGTGCAGGTGCAAAAATATATAACAACACCTTTGTGAACAGCACAGCCACTATTGGACGTAATGAACGTACTCCGGCCAATGATGGCACTTTCGGATGGCATTCGAGTACAGGGGCCGATGTGGATAAACGCATTAATCATATTTTCAGCAATAACCTGCTGTTTGGTGATGAAAACCATCAAAGACCGCTCATGTTTGTTTATCAGCCTGATACTTTCTATTTACGAAACTATAAGCCTCAGCTGGAAAAACTCGAAAACAATGTATTTGTAAGGTCATCCGAGAGCAACACTGCACCGACTGTTTACTGGAAGCAAGCTGTGAACAACGAAAACCGTATGTCTTTTATGAAGCTGGACAGTTTACAAAATATATATCCGGAATTCAGCGGAACTAACCTTTTGTACACCGGAATATCTGTTTTCAAAAGCGTAGAACTGAAAAACTACCAAACGTTGAAAGCATTTCAGGGACAGAAGGATGGCGGTTTGTTGCCTGTTGAAGTGATACAATTGATGAACATCCCGAAGAAAAACAATAAATTTGTGGGTGCATATCCTCCCTTTTCATCCAAGAATAATTAAAATTTGCAGTTGTTGCATAGTCTAAGTCCCCGCTTCGCTCAGACTATGCAACTTTGTTCATTTAAGAAACTTGGAAGATAGGCGATTGAAACGCTTTATCCCAACCGGATGAAGGACGACTACCAGCGTCGCCTGATTTACGGTAACCGGATAAAAATTGTGACAATCCTCGGAGGCGCTCCCTTCGCATTCTATGATAAAAACAGGGAAAAAACAAAATTATTAATTTTTAATTTGGAAATTTCAGGTATTATGACAACATAATTTTTAAATTCAACTTCATAAAATCAATCCCATGAAACGAGCATGATTAGCGATAATCGCCAAAAAAGATGAAACTCTGACATGCGCTGCCTGCTGGCAGACAAGTTTCATGTGACCTTTAAAAAACAATTATTTACTCATGAAACAACAATTTCTAAGGCTGAAACATGTAGTTTTCATCCTGTTAATCAGTACTACCTTATTTAGCCAGACAGCTGTGGTAAAGCCCGTATCGCCCAATACGTCGCCCGAGGCAGTGGCGCTTTTAAAATATTTATACAGCATTTCGGGGAAACACCTGCTTACCGGTCAACACAATTATCCTAATACAAAAAACAGAAACACACAATTTGTTAAAGATTATGTAGGAAAAACACCTGTGATGTACAGTGTCGACTGGGGTTTTGCTAAGGAAGGTGATAAAGATTCTTACCTAGCCCGTCCCGAAATTGTAAAAGAAGTCATACGGCAGCATAAAGCCGGATCGATTATCACCATTTGCTGGCACGCCGTTCCGCCCACTGCCAACGAACCGATCACTTTCCAGCCCTTGCCCAACGCCAATCCCGACGTATTGGCAAGTGTGCAGGGAAAACTTACCGAAAAACAGTATAAAGATATGCTTACGCCCGGCACCAAACTTTACAAGCGTTGGTGTGCACAAGTCGATACCGTGGCTAAATACCTTAAAATGCTTCAGGTAGCCCACGTACCGGTATTGTGGCGTCCATATCACGAGATGAACGGCGGTTGGTTCTGGTGGGGCGGCCGGACAGGAAAATACGGTACCACAGCTATCTATAAACAAATTTACGACCGGCTGACAAAAGTGCATAAACTCAACAACCTGATTTGGGTTTGGAGCGTCGACCGTCCGAACAACGAAAATATGCAGTTTAAAAACTATTATCCCGGCACAAATTACCTGGATATTCTGGCGCTTGACGTGTACGGAAATGATTTTAATCAGGAATATTACGATAAGTTACTGGCGCTATCCGAAGGAAAACCCATTACCTTGGGCGAAGTAGGCAACCCGCCTTCGGCCGAAGTAATGGAACACCAACCCAACTGGGTATATTATGTGGTGTGGGCAGGCATGGTTCGTAATACTCCCCTGAAACAATACCGCAGTTTAGCTGAAAATAAACATGTGCTTTACCAGGAAGATGAAAATTACGTGGAAAGTACAGCCGCTTATCGCAAAGCATGCAATTTTCTCCCTTTGGAATTGCCAGCGCCTAAATCTGTGGATTATTCGGGTACTTATCTGTTCAACGAAGATAAAAGTGCATTGAGCAATACCGGTGCAACCGAATTACCTTATAAGATATCGGTTCTGCAACAAGGAAATTCGTTGGAAATACAAAAAACCATATTGGTGGAATTTGACGAAAGCCCTACCGATACGCTCAAAATGATTCTGGATGGACCGGAAATAACTACTCAATTCTGGAATTCGCCCATGACGCTAATTGCAAAACATGTTGCCGGTACCGATATGCTGGAAATAAATTCCAACGTTGTCATTACATTTGGCAACAACACAAGGAAAATGATAAACAATGAGAAATGGTATTTAGCCGATAACGGAAAATGTCTCGTCATCGAGCAACGTTCGAATTTTTACGGGGATGAGAGAAATATTAAAATGGTATTTGACAAAGTAGAAAGATGTATGAAGTAAACCATCGTAAAGTTTGTTATAGAAAACTATAATCAAAAAACTACCCGTTGGCGTATAAATTTTGTGAGGGTTTCTCTTTTTGAGAAGCCTTCACTTTGTTATATATTACCTCTTAATTAAAAAGTTAGATTTAATTTTTAATAAACATATTAGACTTGGTTTTCATATCTCCGTCAGCTGACGGAGGATTTAGGGGGCTGCTATAAACCACTATTGATAGCAACTGGAATCTACTCCCAAAACGAACTGTCTTCAACAAAAAAACCACTCCCGATAATTATTTTGTCTGATTTATTGCCTTCTTTGTCCGATTTGTGCTTTCTATTATTCCTTGATTTCACTTAATTTGCAACGTTCAAAACTATTTAGGATAAGGCATTCGATTTGATTCGGATTTCAATACCAAATTTCGTTCTGAATGTCCCGCGATGAGACTTTCATCTAACCTTAAATTTATCGTACTGTGAAAAAATAAACCGCACCGCTCCTGCCTGCGCTTGTTTTTTCGCAACCAAAATATTAAGCAAACAAAATATGATAAACAAGCACAAGATTCTTTTTCTTTTCCTGGCTCTTGGTATGCTATCGGTATGTTCACCGGCTTCTGCACAAAACAAAGTGTATATCGACAAACAAGGCGTGATTCGTTGGAACTATACGCATCAGGAAGTAACCCTGTTTGGAGCTAACTATTGCCTGCCATCGTCCAGCGATTACAGGGCTATCGGTTATGTAACTTCCGACCGTAAAGCGGTTATCGACCAGGATATGGCACACTTTGCACGCATGGACTGGCAGGCACTGCGCATCAGTTTTTGGGGTGACTGGGAAAACTGCGATAAAACGGGAAACCTGGTCGACAACGATCATCTGGATTTGATGGATTATTTGATCTACAAAGCCAAAGAACGCAATATTTATATTTTATTTTCACCCATAACCACCTACAGCGCATGGTGGCCTGATGGCGATACAACAAAGGATAAAGGATTCAGCGCCTTTTATCAACGGTCGGAACTGGGAACCAATCCGAAGGCTATCGAAGCCCAGAAAAACTATTTGACGCAGATGATGAATCACGTGAATAAGTACTCGGGCAAAGCGATAAAGGATGAAGAGAATATATTGTTTGTGGAATTAATAAACGAACCCCATCACCACAGTCAGGACATAAAAGGATCGGTAAAATACATCAATGCCCTTGCCGATGCTGTAAGGAAAACGGGTTGCGACAAGTTGCTTTTTTACAATATCAGCCAGGATTTTGCTATTTCACCATCTATCCTGAAATCGAAAGTGGATGGCATATCATTCGGTTGGTATCCCACGGGGCTTAACTCGGGAAGAACGCTGGAGGGTAATTTCCTTCGCACGGTCGATCAATACGACCGTATGCTCTCGCCCGATATTAAAAAACTCCCTCGCATAGTTTACGAATTTGATGTGCCTGATGTGTTGACCTCGTACATGTATCCGGCCATGGCAAGGACTTACCGG
Source organism: Bacteroidales bacterium (assembly GCA_021371875.1). Taxonomy (GTDB): domain Bacteria; phylum Bacteroidota; class Bacteroidia; order Bacteroidales; family Paludibacteraceae; genus Paludibacter. The sequence continues at coordinate 8,803 of JAJFVH010000040.1, read as the reverse complement.
TCGGTGGGAACACAGTTTGCAGCCATGTTTTCGTACGATATGTTACAAACTGCCTCGCGGAACTTAGGTTGGCAAACACATTACCTGAATCTGGAATTTACGCCGCGCAAAGCGATGAGCGCTATTATTGCCGCGCAAATCATGCGTAAATTACCTGCTTACAAAAAATACGGCGACTATCCCCGGAATACTACTTTTGGCAATTTCCATATCAGTTACGAGAAAGACATAGCCGAAATGGTGGAAGATACGGCATTTTATTATGCCAACAACACCGACACACAAATTTCTCACTCCGAGCGACTGCGTCATGTTGTCGGCACCGGTTCTTCGACGATAGTAAACTACGACGGCACCGGAATTTATTTTCTGGACAAAATTTCCAACGGCCGCTGGCGACTGGAAGTCTACCCCGATATAGTGGAAGTGTATGATCCCTTCAAAATGCCTTCGCCCGACAATATCGTACACCGAGCCATCAGTCGCCAACGAACAATGACTGTTCATCTTCCTGATTTAGGCAATGAATTCAAACTTCAAGCCCTGAATTCAGGAAATCAATACAGTACCGAAACGACGAACGGACATTTCTCCGTTATGCCCGGCGTATATATTCTTGGAAAAGGAAATGCCGATATATCCACATTACCCGCTTCGCTCGGAAATGTAAAGATGCGTGAATTTATTGTTGCGCCCGAACCGGAAATGCCGCTTCAGGTAATTCACACACCGGTAAAAGAATACGTGAAGGGATTACCCATGAACTTTACAGCTAAAGTTGTGGATACCAAAGATGCAGACAGCGTAGTACTTTTCTACAAGAGTAAAACGTTTCCGTTCCGGTTCACAAAAAGCAGGATGATACAGGAAACGGCTTACGATTATTCGGCAACGCTCCTTTCCGATTCACTTGCTTATACCTTACCCGAAGGAGCTTTGGACTATTGCATCAGTGTATACCGGAATGGCAAAGCTATCACTTTTCCCGCCGCACAGGAAAATGATCCCGGTTTTGCATTATTTCACCCCAGGGCGGTGTGGACAACCAAGATAGTCTTTCCACAAACGGATTTGCAACTATTGGAACCCGAAAAAGATATCGCGAACTTTATCGGGACGCGAAATGCAGGATTTAGTTTGCTGACAATGGACAAACAGTCGGGTGATTATGCCGTGTCACTTTTCCCCGGAAAAGAAGCCGGAGCAGATTTCTCTGTCGGATTATCTATTCTAAAAAAAATAAAAACACGGCCGGACATTAACCAGGCTAAAGCCATAGTAGTTAGCGCTAAAAGTGCAGGTGGCGCGGCAAAAGCATACTTGACCTTGGTCGATTCTGATTTGAACGCTTTTGGCAAAACACTCATCCTGACGGAGGAATGGAAAGACTACACTATAAGTACGGAAGAATGGGTATCGACCCGAAGCGTAATGTTACCCATGGGATTCCCTGATAATTTGAATTACTGGCTTGTTTCAACCGACCCCAAAGCTCCATTGAAATTAAACAAACTGGAAAATATCCAATTCTCTTTACGACCTGATGCCAACGGTTTGGCGATGGGATATTTGATCAAAAATGTCAGGATTGTTTTTTAAGTTTCTTTCTCTTTATTAATTACACGATGAACCAGTTACCCGATTATACAATTACCAAGTTATTCAATTATTTTATTTGTTAAACAATTAAATTTAATATTGATCATGAGAAAATCCAGTTTTTTAAAAAATCCGACTCCTTATCGCTTCGCGATAATGTTGGTAGCGATGCTGTGCATTCCTTTGTTGCACGGTACGGCATCTCTTTTGGCTCAGCAACAAAGCACACAGTCGAATAATCAAAAAAAGGTCACAGGGACAGTAAAAGATGAACAAGGAATGCCTCTGCCTGGAGTCAGTGTTCTGGTGGATGGAACTACGGTGGGAGTGATTACAAACACCAATGGAAACTACTCCATCACACTTCCGGTAGGGAAAACTATTTTGATATTTTCCTTTATCGGGTATCAAACTCAAAGAGTATCTGTGGAAGGGAAAAATGTGGTTAACTTAGAATTAAAACAATCGACAGAGGAATTAGAAGAAGTAGTTGTAGTTGGATATGGTACACAGCGTAAAAAAGACTTAACAGGGTCTGTATCCAGTGTAAGCGCAAAGGATTTTAACAGCAACGTAAGTACTCCCGAACAATTAATCAACGGTAAGATAGCTGGCGTACAAATCATGTCAAACAGCGGTTCACCGACTGCCGGTTCTACAATACGTATCCGTGGTGGTGCTTCGTTGAATGCCAGTAACGATCCTTTGATTGTTATCGATGGTATGCCTTTGGAAAACGGAGGTATCAGCGGTAATGCAAGCAATTTTTTAAGTTTGTTGAACCCCAATGACATTGAAAATATAAGTGTCCTGAAGGATGCTTCGGCAACTGCCATCTATGGTTCAAGGGCTTCGAACGGAGTCATGATGATCACCACAAAAAAGGGAAATAAGGATAAATTGAAAATCAATTTTAATTCAACTTTCGGCGTACAAAACAAAACCCGGGTTGCCGATATGTTATCGCCCCAGCAGTTTCGCGATTTAATCAATGAAATAGGAAGCGATGCACAAAAAGCGCTGTTAGGTGAAACCTCAACGAATTGGAATGATGTGGTTTATCAATCGGCAATGAGTACCGATAACAATATCAGCATTTCAGGCGGTCTTCTGAAATCCGTTCCATTCAGGGCATCGTTGGGGTATCTGAATCAGGATGGTATTCTGAAAACCGACAACCTGGAACGTATGTCGGGAAGTTTGGTGGTTAGTCCGTCGTTTTTCGACGATCATTTGAAATTCAATTTCAACCTGAAAGGTTCAATTAACAACAATAGCTTTGCCAACACCACAGCGGTTTGGACTGCCGCCGCTTTCAATCCTACAAAACCGGTTTATTCGGGTAATACGGACTTTGGAGGATATTACGAAAGTATTGATAATGCAGGCGTTCCTGTTGTCAGAGCCAATCTGAATCCATTGGGACTGTTGGAACAGGAAGAACACAAAAGTACCGTTCGCCGCACCATAGGAAATGTAGATATGGACTATATATTTCATTTCCTACCTGAATTAAAAGCACATGTAGCCTTGGGTTACGACTATGCTAAAGGCGAAGGTACCAATTATATCCCCGAAACAGCAGCCATAACTTACACAATCGGCGGCAGGAAGAACGAATATTCACAAACCAAATCAAACAAATTAGTTACCGCGTATTTAAACTATGCAAAAATTTTAAATGCTATAAAAAGCAGTATAGATGTAACTGCGGGATATGATTACCAGAACTGGTATGCTCAAAGTCCCGAATTTGTAGATAAGAACGTTGCCGGTGATGTGCAATCCATTTCGGCGGCCGATGAACAAAGGCACGTTTTGATTTCGTACTATAGCCGTTTGAATTATACACTGGACAACAAATACCTATTGACGGCAACTGTACGTCGGGATGGTACTTCTCGTTTCAATCCTCAAAACCGTTGGGGTACATTCCCTTCGCTGGCATTAGCCTGGAAAGTCAAAGAAGAAAATTTCCTGAAAGACAGCAGAGCGATCAGCGATTTAAAATTACGTCTCGGTTATGGCGTTACAGGGCAACAAGAAGGCATTGGCAACTATTCTTATTTGCCTGTTTATTCTTTAGGAAATGAATTTGCCCAATATCGTTTTGGACAGACTTATTATAACACCTATCGTCCTTCGGTTTATGTAGCCGATTTAAAATGGGAAACAACCGATGCTTATAATATCGGATTAGATTATGGATTTCTCGATAATCGCATTACGGGAAGTATTGATTATTACTTTAGAAAAACAAAAGATTTATTGGCGACAGTTTCTGTTGCCGCTGGTACAAACTTCGGGTCATCTGCTACAACGAATGTAGGAAATATTAACAGCAACGGGTTTGAATTCTCGTTGAATGCCACACCGGTAAAAACAAAAGACTTCAACTGGGAAATAGGTTTTAACGGTACTTATCAACATGTTGTAATCACCAATTTATCGTTAATAAAAGATGCTTCTTCTCCCGGTAGTTTTACCGGACCTTTAGCGGGTAGCAGCAGGGGAATACAAATTCTGACGGAAGGTTATGCCCCCTACATGTTCTACGTATATAAACAAATTTATGATACGAACGGAAAACCCATTGAAGGAATGTATGCCGATTTGGACGACAATGGCGTTGTTAATGATAAAGACTTCTATCGTTATCACTCCCCTATGCCCGATTTCTTGCTTGGATTTAATACGCAATTCTCATACAAAAAATGGACTGCCGGTTTCACAATGCGTGCCAGCATAGGCAACTACGTGTACAACAACATGAAAGCAAATCAAGGTTCGTTGGAAACCATGCAATATAACGCGTATGAACTGATCAATTTATCCTCTGATTTTTTGAAAACAGGCTTCACGATGCGTCAGTATTATTCCGATTACTTTGTTGAAAATGCTTCCTTCCTGAAAATGGACAATATTTCAGTTGGATATAACATTGGAAAAATAGCCAAAGATGTAAATCTAAGAATCGGAGCTTTAGTACAAAACGTATTCACCATCACCAAATATACTGGTGTAGATCCTGAAATTTCTAACGGGTTCGACAGTCAATTTTATCCAAGACCCAGAACAATCTCGTTGAATTTGAATCTTGATTTTTAAACTTACTAGAAAATTTATTACAATGAAAAAAATTAAATATTTATATGTCTTGATGACGGTAATAACAATTGGATTATTTACCTCATGTACCGACGATTTGAATCAAATGCCTACCGTTCAGGTAACATCAGCTAAAGTGTATGAAACCCCCGAAGGTTACAAATCGGTTTTAGCCAAAGTATATGCTTCGCTTGCACTTTCCGGACAGGAAAAAGGCGGCGGTGATCGCGATTTAAGCGCTGATAAACCAAGCGAAGGATATATTCGGGTTTATTATAATTTGCAAGAGTTACCAACCGATGAAGCTATTTATTCATGGGCAGGTGGCGATGCATTGAACGATATTCAGTTTATTCAGTGGAACTCCACTGACGAATGGGTATCAGCCATGTACTACCGCATTTATTATACTATAGCCTTGTGCAACGAATTTTTGCGGAATGCAACCGATGACAAAATAGCCGGTTTCACCGCAACGGAAAAAGAAAATATAATTGGCTATCGCGATGAAGTTCGCTTTATCAGAGCATTAGTCTATTACCATGCATTGGATTTATATGGCAATGTTCCTTTTGTAACCGAAAATGATCCGGTAGGCGCCTTTTTCCCTCCCCGCAAAACAAGAGCAGAGTTATTTACCTACATCGAATCGGAACTGAAAGAAATCGGAGAAACATTACCTTTGCCAAAAGCGAATGAATATGGAAGAGTGAGCAGGGCAGCCGCCTGGGCTTTGTTGGCAAAATTGTATTTGAATGCGGAAATATATACCGGCACTCAACGCAATACCGATTGTATTATCTATTGTAACAAAGTGATAGATGGTGGTTATACTCTGGAACCAGTTTACAAAAACCTGTTTAACGCCGATAACGATTTACGTACCAACGAAATCATTTTCCCGATAGAAGTTGATGGGCAACATACTACCACCTGGGGTGCAACCACTTATCTGGTTTGCGGTCCGATTATTTCAAACGGAACCATGATTGCAACCGATTACGGAGTACAATCGGGTTGGAATAGTATTCGTACACGTAAGGAATTTGTAAACCAGTTTGCCGATGTTACCGGTGCAACCGATAAAAGGGCTTCATTCTATACTGATGGACAAACTCTTGATATCAACGACCCGACAACGGTAACCGATGGATATGCTATTGTTAAATTCACTAACAAAACTTCGACCGGCGAAAACGGTTCAAACTTTGCAGAAGGTTTGGTGGATACCGATTTCCCTATGATACGGTTGGCTGACGTATATTTGATGTATGCCGAAGCCGTTGTAAGAGGTGGAACAGGAGGCAGCATAGGCACAGCAGTCAATTACATTAACCTTATTCGTCAAAGGGCTTACGGAAACAATACCGGTAACATTGGACAAAACGACCTGACACTTAATTTCTTATTAGCCGAAAGAGCCAGGGAATTATATTGGGAATGTACGCGTAGAACAGATTTAATTCGTTTTGGAAAATTTACAGGATCTTCTTATATCTGGCAATGGAAAGGCGGCGTGAAGAACGGAACGGCAGTAGATGAAAAATATAATCTCTACCCTATCCCTGCGTCCGATATTGCTGCAAATCCTAACTTACGAAATGATGAATACTAAATAAATTAATTACTGTATAATTCATGATTTCACAGCTAAATGAATTATCAAAAAAAAACATAAAGAATTATGAAAACAATTCATTCTTATATTTTCTTTTTACTTTTACCGTTGCTTTTTGTATCCTGCGACAGAGATGGCAACATCATAACTTTGTCGGATGTGCAAGAAGGCGAACTGTTGGCTTCGGCTTCCAACGTGGTGTTGTCAAACGAAACTGCCGGCGCCCTGATGCTGTCTTTAACATGGAACACGGATTCTTTAAAGATTACACATTCCGATAAATATGGAATTTCCGAAACAGCCATGACTAATACTTTGCAGCTTGACACATTACAAAGTTTTGCTAATCCGAAGGAATCGATCGAAACGGGCGTTTCCAAATCTTTTACCGGCTCTGCTTTGAACTCTTTAGTTTTGAGCATGGGGCTGAAACCCGGAAAAGCAACTACAATCTATGCCCGCTTGAAGTCAAGCATAGGCGCCAATATGAAACTTTTGTATAGTAATGTAGTGTCTTTCACCGTTACACCTTACGATGTGATATCATTCCTGTACATGCCGGGTGATGTCAGCGGAGGTTGGAATAATTATACCACAAAATTATGCTCCCCCAGCAGTAACGGCGAATATGAAGGATACGTTGCAGCAACTCAATGGGCTAACTTTAAATTCTGTACCGAACCTAATAATACGACTGCTATTTATTACGGTTCGTTACCGAATTCGCTTTACACGTTGGATTCGAGCAGCAGTCAGTGGAATATCTGGTTCGACGAAGGTGGATATTTTCTGGTTAAAGCCAACACCAATACCATGACCTGGAGCAAAACAGCCATAAGCTCTTTCTGTATTACAGGAGAATTTAACGGCTGGAGTCTCACAGCAAACCCAATGACCTACAATTCGGTTAATAAAGTATGGACAGTTACCTGCAATATTTCTACCGTATTGTATGGTATTCAAATCATTGCAAATCAGGATTGGAATTTCAAATATGGCGACAACAACAATAATGGCGTTTTAACGTTGGGTGGATCGAATATTGTCATAGCTTCACCGGGGACTTATACCATAACAATGGATTTAAGCAAACCGGAAAAATACACTTATACAATTAAATAAATTATCTTTGCTATGGTTTGCGTTCAGGCAAACCATAGCAAAAATTTATCAGTATTACAATTGGGCTGATAAACAGTTTTTTCCGATTTTTTGCTACAGGTAAATCCAAGTTTAATTTTCCTAAATACAACTTTTCTAAAACATTTCAGGATGATACACTTAAAAAAATTAATTACCCTGGCGTTGTCATTTTTCATAATGAATTTCACATCGGGTTGTAACGAAAACCCGCCTGTTGTTACTCCGTCCGCCGACTCTTTTGCCAAAGGAGCCGATGTCAGCTGGGTTACACAAATGGAAGCAAGTGGTAAAAAGTTCTACAATGCAGCAGACGTCGAAATGGAATGCATGAAACTTATGAAATCTCTGGGAATGAATTCCATCCGGTTACGTGTTTGGGTAAATCCCGCCGATGGGTGGAACAATACCCAGGATGTACTGGTGAAAGCCTGGCGGGCAAAAAATCTGGGAATGCGTATTATGATAGATTTTCATTACAGCGATACCTGGGCCGATCCCGGTCATCAATTAAAACCTGCCGCATGGACCGCTTTAAGTTTTGCCGGTTTAAAAACAGCAGTAGCCACTCACACAACGGATGTACTGAATACTTTGAAAACAAATGGCATTACCCCCGAATGGGTACAGGTGGGCAACGAAACGGGAAACGGCATGTTGTGGGACGACGGGAAAGCTTCGGTCAATATGAAAAATTACGCCGAGTTGAACAATGCCGGATACGATGCTGTAAAGTCGGTTTTCCCTGATACGAAAGTGATTGTCCATTTGCAAGGCGGACAGGACAACGGTTTGTACCGCTGGATATTCGACGGATTGAAAAACAACGGCGGAAAATGGGATATTATCGGTATGTCATTGTACCCTGCAACCACCGATTGGCAAACCCAAAACCAACAATGTCTGGCCAATATGAACGATATGGTGGCGCGTTACGGATCAGAAGTAATGATTTGTGAAGTGGGAATGAGTTGGGACTCGCCGGAAATTGCCAAAGCTTTTTTAACTGATCTTATTGCTAAAACCAAGTCGGTAAACAGGAAAAAAGGACTTGGTGTGTTTTATTGGGAACCGCAATCCTATGGAAATTGGAACGGTTATTCCCTGGGTGCATTCGACAACAGCGGGAAACCGACTGCGGCAATGGATGCCTTTAAATAGGGTCTGCTGAAAAAGTATAATAAGTCTGATAGATAATAATATATAGTGATTTTTTCAGGTGTAAATGCAAGGTTTTTGAATATAAATGTCAATTTTCTTTGCACCACAATTTCTGTTTTTATTGAACGATGTCCTGAAAGGACTAAATATGAACCAACGGTCAGCGTAGCTAATAAC
>JAJFVH010000009.1 GCA_021371875.1 Bacteroidales bacterium | reverse complement strand
TATGTAAATTCAATTAGTAAATGCAACTTTGAGGGCAAAATAAGAAAGTTTGTTTTTTTTCAGAGCCAGGAGGAAGAACTCCCCCTTGCTCTGGATATTTATCTTCAAATCAGAAATTTTCAGATATTGGGAATACACTCGGCTAAAGCGGGAGATAACTTTTTGAGCCGTCCCATCGAGCTCAAAAAAAGTTATCCTCGATTTTGCCGTTAAACATACTTTTAAAAATAAACAAATAAATAGGTTAAAAACAAATAAAGTTGCATTTACAACTTGAATCTTGCATATAAAAACGGATAACCATATTTTATTAATTTATCATCCTATCTGGATCGAATGAATGGCAATGAATTTAGCTACAAATAGGAAATTCCATAGGAATTTATTCTAAAACAAAAAGTCAAGACGGCTTCAATAAGATGAAGTAGTCTTGACTTCTTTATTTAATAGAGTTATTTCTTTTCAGTCGCTTTGTGGGCTTTAGTTTTTAGTTTTTTAATTTCAGTTTCCAGATTTTCAATTTCCTTTTCCTGTTGATTGATAGTTTTCAATAATTCATTGAGCTCCTCGTTATCGATATTTGTCGGATATTGAGCATCAACCCGTTCAAGGAAGTCGGCGAGCACATTCATGTAATTCATAAAGGCATCGTAAGCCGTTTCGTAGTTTGTTCCATAAGGGTCTTTATGGCTCATATAGCGGAAATGATCGGATGATTGTAACATCAACCAGTCATGTTGCAAAGGTTTATCGTTGCAAAGATTTACCCGCTCGCTTACAGCATAAAGTTTAGTCAAAGCTTCTTGTTGCAGGTCGTTTCCCGTCCACGGAGTAAGGTCTTTATCGTTTCCAACCCAACTTATTGGATAAGGAGATGACAGGGTATCTACAGGGTCGATTTTTTTTGTAAAATCGGATGGAAGCACAAAGTTCATTTGTTGTTCCATGGCATAATAAGGTAGCGCTTTAAGAAAATCAAATATGCCTGTATGAGCCGGTTGCGTGGTTCCAAAGACTTCATAACCCATTCCTAGATTGATTATGTTTTCTTCGGCAGGTAAAGCTGCAACCCAACCAATGAATTTTTCGGCAGTGAGCGAAAGATCGGCAAAGCGAAAAGCAAAATCATCGCTTAACTTCTGGTTCCTTACCAAAAGTTTCAATTTGGGATTGTAAGCATGCCTGTATACATAGTTTGGACTTTTCCATCCCAAAACGTGTTTTGCTTCGTCAATCAGCATGGATTTGTAACCCATTTTTGAAACCAACTCACCGATTTCGTCGGAATAAATTAATTCGGTATTGTAAAAAGATGTGGGTTTTCTTCCGAATAATTGTTCAATTTTATCAGCATGAATATTTACCTGACGCTGAAACTCGTTGGCATCGAATACCGAAGCCAACGAATGTGCATAAGGTTCGGCCAAAAACTCCACACTTCCGGTTTTCGATAATTCTTTAAAGTTATCGATCACTTCGGGAGCATATTGTTCAAGTTGTTCCAGCGCTGTACCTGAAATTGAAAACGAGCAACGAAATTTTCCATTCGAACTGCGAATCATTTCGGCTATGGTGCGGTTGGCAGTTAAGTACGATTGTTCAACTACTCTACGAATTCGATCTTCAGTCTGAAAATCATCGTAATAATAATGATCTTGTCCGATTTCGAAGAAACGGTAACGTTTCAAACGTAACGGCTGATGAATCTGAAAATAAAAACAAATGTTTCGCATATCTTTAGGAATTAATTTATTAGTTTGTATATTGGTTAATCAGTTAATTAACTGATTATTTATCATTGTTAATATTGAAAATCGTAAATAATCAATGATTAATTCTGTACTTTAACAGATTAGAATCAGCAAGATTGCATGTCTCTTTTTTAGTTTATTTCGGTTTTTTGTACTTCCAAACTTGTCAGATTTTTGAAATCGGACAGGTTTAAACAGATAAAACAACAACTAAAATAATTTATCAAAGCAAAATTAAATAGTCAATCCTGTTACACTATCGTAAATTGCCCGAACTTTTAAGCCGGCATTGTACCATTTAATGTTATTCACCTCATCACGGCCAAGTTCGCGGAGGCTTCTGTACATAGCCGGATTTTTTACGATGGCGTAAATAGCATCGGACATGGCATCGATATCCCAGTAATCGGTTTTGATGGCGTGGGTAAGGATTTCGGCGCAACCCGATTGCTTTGAGATAATACTTGGAGTCCCTACCTGCATGGCTTCGAGCGGCGAAATTCCAAATGGTTCGGAGACCGATGGCATGATATATACATCGCTTTCGGCGAGCATCTCGTGCACCTGACGACCTTTTAAAAACCCTGTAAAGTGAAACTTATCGGCTATTCCTCGTTTAGCAACCAAATCAACCATCGCATTCATCATATCGCCGCTTCCGGCCATTACAAAACGAACACCTTTGGTTTTTTGCAATACCCGATGAGCTGCTTCAACAAAATATTCCGGTCCTTTCTGCATGGTGATACGTCCCAGAAAAGTAACAACTTTATCTTTCCGGGGAGTTTTGGTAAACGAATCTACATCCGGCAGAGGTTCAACGGCGTTGTGCACGGTGGTTACCTTGCGCGGATCCTGATTATATTTCTCAATAACAATTCTGCGGGTCAGTTCGCTCACGGTCATAATATGATCGGCAGCATCCATTCCCCGTTTTTCGATGCCGTAAACGGTTGGGTTTACCTGTCCGCGACTGCGGTCGAAATCGGTAGCATGTACGTGAATGACGAGTGGCTTACCGCTGATTTGTTTGGCAAAGACTCCGGCAGGATAAGTCAGCCAGTCGTGTGAATGAATGATGTCGAAATCCATCTGATGAGCCAAAACACTTGCAACAGCTTCGTAATTCGATATTTCTTCAATCAAATTGTCGGGATAACGACCGGAAAAATCAATGCATCCCAAATCGTTGGTATAAATGCGGGTAAAATCATATTTAATGCCATTACGCAGCCAGAAATATTCATCAGGGTACATAACGGTGCCAATACGATGATTCACATAATTCCAGTCATTTTCTTTCCATACCACAGGAACATTGCAGGCGCCTATGATTTTTAAAAAACTCTGGTCCTCGTCGCCATGAGGTTTTGGTATAACAAATGTAATCTGCATATCGGGCTGCATAGCCATTCCTTTAGTAAGTCCGTAACTTGCTGTTCCCAAACCGCCTAAAATATGAGGAGGAAATTCCCACCCAAACATCAATGCCTTCATCTTCTATTCGTTTTCGTATTTTTTCAAAAAATCCAACACTCTCAAAACTTCAGCCACACTCATGGCAAACGACATCCCTCCATGCCCTTTATAAGGGGGATTTCCATCAAATAATTCGGGTAATGTGCCGACACAGAGTTCAGTCATTTCAGCTTCCAAACCAATCAACATACGTTCGATAAACGATTTACCGCTTTGTTTGTATATTTTGAGATAAGCCACGGCAAACGCACCAAAAGTGCATGGCCAAACTGGGCCATTGTGGTAATTCCTGTCGCGTTCAAGCATTCCTCCTACATAATTCGGGCGATAGGAACCGCTTTTCGGGCTCAGGCTTCTTAATCCTTTCGGAGTCAGTAACTCTTTAGTCGAAATATCGAGAACGGATTTCTGCTGTTTTTTATCAAGAGGCGAAAAATGCAATGCAACCGCTAAAAGCATGTTGGGACGGACTTCCAGATCGCTGTAATTTCCGTCTACATAATCGTATAAATAGGCGCCGTTCCAAAAAGTCTGAATAAAAGCTGCGCCGGCTATTTCAGCCTGATAGTCCAACAGGTCGGCAGCATGTTCATTACCTGATTCGCGCGTAAGTTGGGATGTGAATTTCAGAGCATTATACCAAAGAGCATTAATTTCGACGACATATCCTGTGCGCGGCGTGATAGGCCGGCCGTTCTCTTTGGCATTCATCCATGTTGCCGGTTTTTCTTGTCCGTTCACATACAATAAACCATTGTTGTGCAGAAATAAATTCGGATGGTTGTTTTTGCGTATAAATGCAATTATATTTGTTGCAATTTCCTCAAATCTGGCAGCAGCTTCCTTCAGTGTCGTAGCACGTGAATATTGTTGCAAAACCCATATAAACCAGAGCAAAACATCCGGATCGTCAATAGCTTGTAATTTTATCCCTTCTTTTTTACCATCCATGAATAATTGCACTTCTTCCAACGAAGTTTTCATTATTGCATCGAAATAATCCATTCGATCGATGGTCAGTGTACAGCCGGGCAAAGCTACGAACTGATCGCGGGCGCGGGCGCCGAACCATGGATAACCAGCCAATAAATAGGTTTTGCCGCCTTCGCGTTTGTAAAACTGTTGAGCCGAATTTTTCAAACAACTGAACATGTCGACCCGATGATTGCGACGTTTCATTTCTTCGTCCCAGAGAGCCTGTAGTTTTCGGGGCGAAGTTTCGGAAATGCCGGCAGAGAAAATGATACTTTCGCCTTTTTTTATAGGCATCTCAAAATATCCGGGGACAAGTAAATCTTCCTTGTAATCGTAACCACGTTCCTGTTCCTTATAGTATTCTATGTTTTTATACCAGTTCGGTTCATGGGTATAGGTGTTTTTTTTCGAGAACTGCATGTGCAGGCAGGGATATTTTTCGTACAGACACATATTGATTCCCTGCGCATCCTCGGCAAATGAAGTGTCGGCCTGGCTGTTTTCGTGTGTAAGTTCATTCACGCTTCTGAAAGCCAGAAATGGTTTAAAACGAAGTGTTGTAGGCGAATGTGCTTCAAGCAGAGTGTATTTAATGAGTACGCGAGGTTCGAAAGAGACGAGCATACGTTCTTTGGATAAAATTACGCCTCCAACACGGTAAACTGTACGTGAAATCACATCGCAATCGAACTGACGAATATATTTATGCCCGTTCGGACTAAAATTATTCCCTTCATATTTATGTATTCCAAGATTGAATTCGGCACCATGTTGAATAACCGTTTCGTCGAGCGAAGAAAGCAACACATGATTTGAGTCGTCGATATCGGGGAGCGGAACCACCAATTGTCCGTGATATTTGCGCGTGTTACAATCTATCAACGTTGTACTGTTGTAAGCTCCTGCACGATTGGTACGAATCATTTCTTTCGAAAGTGATTTGTCAAGATTCATCAACAGTGTTTTGTCAAAATTAAGGTAACTCATATTATTATGTATATTTTTTTAATCGTTGGAATAGTTCTTCAGCCAGATATAAATATTGTAATATTGAAGTAGATACAATATGCTTTTAAGGCAACAGTTTCAGCCGTGTCTTAGCGTTCGCAATTTATTTAAAATTATTCTATTAGCAAAGCAAATTGTTTGTGTTTTTTTATGTTTTACAGTATGTTTATTGATAGTTTTAATTAAAAAACATCTCATATACATCCATAACTAAATGTTAATCATCTGATAGTCATCGGATGGTTTTAATTTTGTTTAATTTTGATAAATTGAAGTGTTTCAATGAGTCATCCGGTAACTTGTGAATATTACATCATTATTTTCTGCCGAATTGTAAATATTGTAAATAATATTGTGGAATATATTGTAATTTTGCAGAATAAAGTTAAAACATCATGCTTTTTAGTGAAAAACTTTCAGCAAGCCGAAGGCAATTTATTCATGCAGTATTTATTCCTGTAGTGATTTCTATTCTCATTATTTTGGTTTTTTTGCTCGAAAAAGGCATGAATTGGGATTTTCACAAAGCCGGAATTATGCCCCGTGATTTTAAATATTTAACTGGAATATTGACATACATTTTCATACATGCCGACTGGGGACATTTAACTAACAACATATTGTCTTTTTTAGTTTTAGGGAGTTGTTTGTTTTATTTTTACAACCTGATTGCTACAAAAGTTTTGTTTTTTTCGTACATTTTGAGTGGCATATTGCTGTGGTTAATAGGCCGCGAAAACTGGCATATCGGAGCGAGCGGTTTGATCTATTCAATCGCTTTCTTCTTGTTTTTCAGCGGATTGATACGAAAACATATTCCGTTAATTGCTATTTCGCTTATTATCACTTTTCTGTATGGCAGCATGATTTGGCATGTTTTCCCGTGGAAAGTGAACGATCCTATTTCGTGGGAAGGACATTTGTCCGGTGGAATCAGTGGTTTGGTACTTTCAGTCATTTTCAGAAAATCAGGTCCGCAGCGGCCTGAAATTGATTGGGGCGAAGAAGAAGATGACTTTGAAGAAGCTGATTCTGAATTTATTGAAAATGAAGAAGCTACGGAAGAAAATCTAAAAGTGGATTAGAAAAAAATGCTGGCTGGAATCCCGCGCATTTTTCCTCTCCGTTTATTTTCCGTACCTTTGCACAAAATCGTCATCCGTCAGGTTAATGTATGAGCTTGTGAAAGAAGAACGGATGCGTAAAATATTCTATGACATTTGAAAAATTAGATCTTATTGAGCCGATCTTAAATGCTCTCCGACACGAAGGCTATACCCAACCAACCCCTATCCAGGAAATTTCAATTCCCATTATTCTCAAAGGACGTGATTTATTAGGATGTGCCCAAACGGGTACAGGAAAAACTGCCGCATTTGCTATTCCTATTTTGCAACAACTGACTAATTCAGGTGTAGCGAAAAGCAATCATCGTAAAATTAAAACATTAATAGTTACCCCAACCCGCGAACTTGCTATACAAATTGATGAAAGTTTTGCCAGTTACGGACGGTTTCTGAATATACGTCACACGGTAATTTTTGGCGGTGTAAATCAAAACCCACAGGTCAGTGCGCTGAAAGCTGGGGTCGATATTTTGATAGCCACGCCCGGCCGGTTACTCGATTTACATAATCAGGGTTTTGTGAAACTGAACGAATTAAGCATATTTGTGCTTGACGAAGCCGACCGGATGCTTGATATGGGTTTTATACATGATGTAAAAAAACTGATTAAACTCATTCCTGCCAAACGGCAGTCCTTGTTTTTTTCGGCTACCATGCCTGAATCTATCCGGGCGCTCGCAGGTACTATCCTGACGCGTCCCGAAGAAGTGGAAGTTACTCCCGTGTCGTCCACTGCCGAAACTATCCAGCAGGAACTTTATTATGTAGATGCCGCCAATAAAAAAGATTTGTTAATTCATTTACTGAAAGATAAATCGATAGCTACGGCTTTGGTTTTTACCCGAACCAAGCACGGAGCCGATAAAATTATGCGAATATTGGTGAAAGCCCAGATTAAAGCCGAAGCTATTCATGGCAATAAATCGCAGAATGCACGCCAGAATGCTTTGAGAAATTTCAAAGAACGTACTACCCGCGTACTTGTTGCTACCGATATTGCAGCCCGCGGGATTGATATCGACGACTTGAATCTGGTTATCAATTATGATATTCCCAACATAGCCGAAACTTACGTGCACAGAATCGGTCGGACAGGCAGGGCCGGACTCGATGGAAAAGCCGTATCGTTTTGCGATATAGAAGAATGTGAATATATACGTGATATTCAAAAATTGATTTCCATTCAAATTCCGGTAGTAAAAGACCATCCTTTCCCTGCCGAAAATTTAGCTTCGGTTAAAGCAGTGAAAACCAAGAGCAGAGTCAAAACCCCAGGCGGCGCCAAAGACAAAGGGAAACCCGACCTTAATAAATCACAGGCGAAAAGAACTCATACAACCAGTTCGGAGACGACTAAAAAAGTGTTTATCCGTAAAGATTTTTAAGTTTCACTATTGTAGGTCAAATAATTATTTGTATCTTTGCCCCGCTTTAATAAAATCAAAGTTATAAATTTTAAAAAGTTAGTAAACAGTATGTTAAATCATTATGAAACCGTTTTCATTTTAACTCCCGTTTTGTCTGATGTCCAGATGAAGGAAGCGGTAGAAAAGTTCAAAGCCATTTTGACAGAAAATGGTGCGACAATCACCAATGAGGAGAACTGGGGCTTACGCAAATTAGCTTACCCAATTCAAAAAAAATCGACAGGTTTTTATTCGTTGCTTCAGTTCGATGCTGATCCTTCAGTCATCGCTACTTTGGAAACACAATTCCGCCGCGATGAACGCGTGCTCCGTTTCTTATCGTTCCGTTTGGACAAATATGCTTACGAGTATGCCGAGAAAAGAAAGAATGTTAAATCTAAAGAAGTAAAGGAGAACTAAAACATGGCAGCAAATAACGGAGATATCAGATACTTAACTCCACCGTCGGTAGATGTAAAAAAGAAAAAATACTGCCGTTTTAAAAAGAGCGGTATTAAATACATCGATTACAAAGATCCTGAATTTTTGAAAAAATTCTTGAACGAACAGGGAAAAATCCTTCCACGTCGCCTTACCGGTACTTCGTTGAAATATCAACGTAAAGTAGCTCAAGCAGTTAAAAGAGCACGCCATATCGCGTTGCTTCCTTATGTAACCGATATGATGAAATAATAAAGAAGGAGAAAAAAGTATGGAAATTATATTAAAAGAAGACGTAATCAACCTGGGTTACAAAGGAGATATCGTTAAAGTAAAAGATGGTTACGGACGTAACTTCCTGATTCCGACAAAAAAAGCCGTTCTGGCAACCGAATCGGCAAAAAAAATGTTGGCTGAAGATTTAAAACAACGCTCTCACAAATTGGAACGTATTAAAAACGAAGCAGTTGAATTAGCTGAAAAAGTAAAAGATATTACTTTAACAGTTGGAGCAAAAACGAGCACAACAGGCAAAATTTTTGGGGCGGTTGGTCCTATCCAAATTGCTGATGCTTTTGAAAAAGCAGGTTATGTTGTGGATCGAAAAGTAATCGTACTTAAAGAACCGGTTAAAGAAATCGGTTCATACAAAGCTACATTAAAACTTCATAAAGAAGTAACTGTTGAGGTTGCTTTCGAAGTAGTGGCGGAATAAGTTTGCTCTTCAAAATCGAAAGAAAACCGGTATTCCTGAAATGGTGTATCGGTTTTTTTTTGTATTCGGGGCAACCCTGAATACCTAAAAACCCAAAGACAAAGAAGGATGCTTACAATAATTTACATCCTTCTTTATGGCAATTGCAGACTGAATTCCGATTTAATCGGAGAAATGATATTTAGTGTTTGCAAGAAAACGCTATTTATAATTTACGGGTTACCCCATGCGTCGGGATACTTTCTTGTTTATAACGGTTCAATGCCGTAACCACAAAAGTATAATTCCCTTTAAATCTCTTTTCAAGTTCACGCAGGTCGAGGCAATTTTCGGTTGTACGTACCACTATCGCAGCTGGATCGTCCAAATCACCCACTTTTTTCCCTTTGTAGGCATAAACCACATAATAAGCAACCTTACAACCACCTTCTTCTTCCACGCTGTCCCAAAGCAGGTATGCATTGTCGCCATCTTTTAAAATCCTTATGTTTTGAGGTTGTGCCGAGGGTTCGCCCACGATATTGCGGTTAACCGGACAGAGCGCCGGATATTTATAATAATTATTTTGCAGGCTGTCGTTTAAACCCTGTTTGTTTTGCATAAAACCTTTGGCGCTGAAAAATACAGCTCCATCCACCTGTGGATACTGTTTGTTCATATTGAGTTGGCGCGCCAGTTCATTGCCTTTGCGCCAGGCGGCAGGCGCTTTCGCCTCGCCTAACTGCGATGCATAAAGGCCGATATACAGGTTTTTCCCGAATGAATTTTCGCTCCACCATTTTACCAATATTTCGTAGTCAGCCACTTTTTTGCCAATTTCCCAATACAGTTGAGGTACAACGTAATCGATCGTTCCTTCTTTGAGCCATTTCAATATGTCGGCATAAAGATCGTCGTAGTTTTGTACCCCTGCGCGGGTTGCCGACCCACGCGGATCGACACTGTCGTTGCGCCAAACGCCGAAAGGTGAAACGCCGAATTCAACCCAGGGTTTGATACTTTTGATAGTATGCTGCAACTCTGCAATAACCAGATTTACATTATTGCGTCGCCAATCGTTTTTCTGGTTGGGCGCAAAGCCACGGGGATTGTTTTTAAATGATTTATCGTCAGGAAATTCTTCATTCTTCACGCGGTAAGGATAAAAATAATCATCGAAATGAACGGCATCGATATCGTAACGTTCCACCACATCTTCCACCACACGGTTCAGAAATTCACGCGTTTCATCGAGCCCCGGATCGAAATAATATTTACCGCCGTATTTTAAAAAAAGTTCCTTGTTTTTATAATATAAATGATTCTTACTCAATATGTCAAGATTATCACTGTTTGTAACGCGATAGGGATTAAGCCAAACATGTACTTCGATACAACGTTTATGCGCTTCTTCAATAACGAATTGTAATGGGTCGTAAAACTCTGCGGGACGAACCCCTTGTTTGCCGGTGAGCCAGTGCGACCAAGGTTCGAGTGTGGAAGTATAAAATGCATCGGCTGTGGGGCGGATTTGTATGACTACAGCGTTGATGTTATTTTTGGCAAACTCATCCAGCATTTCACGCATCTCTTCACGTTGCGCTTTCGGGGTGAGATTACGTTGACTGGGCCAGTCGATATTTGCCACTGTGGCTATCCATACGGCACGCATTTCACGTTTCTTCGGCTGTGCCTGCATGGTCGAAAATAAAATGGTGAGAATTACGAGAGTGAAAATCGTTTTCTTCATTAGATAAAAATTATACATGTTCTGCAAAAATAGTAAAAAATATATTCTCTTAAAAATTTACAGAGATTCCAAAATAATCTATTATCTCGGAAAAGCAAAACGGGAAAGGACTTTTGCATGATTATTTATAAAAAAGAATCGCAACTACTCAGCACCCTTTATTTTTATAACCTTTTGATTTTCAGTTCGACAAAGTCGAACTGAAAATCAAAAGGAGGGGGATTGTTTCATTATCCCCCAGTTGCGCTTCGCTTACTGGGGGTTATGCATATTTAGCCCCGTCGGGGCAAAGAGTTTAAATACATAACAATCAACTAAATGGCTGATTATTATCAAATTTATTAGGGTGCTGAGTAGTTACTAAAAATTATATTGAAACAAAATGCAACGACTGAAACCTGTTATTTGATGTTTTTAGGAACTTTTAAGTATAATCAGTTTTTTGTTAATGTTCCAGCGAAATTATGTATACAGGTTAAATTTATGACAAAAAAAGATATTTTTTTCATTCTTCTAAATGTATATAATAAAATTTTTGTAATTTTGTGCACTTTTTCTTTATTGTGTTTTTGTGTTTAATTCTTAAATGTAATAATTGTAAGAATAAGTTTAACCATTTTGCGGTTTTATTCACTTCCATGAGTTTTTGTTTTTCATGAAATGTAGTCTCCAAAGAATTATTAGGATGTCAATATTGTTAAATTTGCTTGTTCAAATGAAAAAATCTTCGGCGGATTTTATATAAAGCTATGGAAAAGAAATATCAAACTATTTACATCTTGTCGTTCGTTATTGTTGCAGGTTTTATTCTATTGCTGCTATACACGCCCTTGGGAGAAGGCTTGCATAAATCGACGACGATCTATAAAGTAGAAAGCACCAGCGTTAATTTTGGAGGCAAGATAGCCAATGCTCCCAGAATTAAAGCATCACAACCCTATATAAAATCCGAAGACGAAATAAAATCATCATCGGATTATCCGAAATATTCACAATCAATTGCATCAGGGAAAGTTAGTCAAGCTCAAAACTCAGGGAATTTCGATTATAATGT
>JAJFVH010000098.1 GCA_021371875.1 Bacteroidales bacterium | reverse complement strand
GTATCGGCTACCAATATACGTAACTGCTGCAAGGGCAAGCGCCCCAGTGCCGGCGGAGTAAAATGGTATTACGAAGCCAATTTTGAAGAATGGCAAAAAGAGATAAAAGATGAAAAATAGCAGTGATGTTGCAAAGCATCTAACAGTAAAGTTACAGCAGCGCATACGCGCATCGCATGTAGACGAATGCGCCGTAAAAATGGGCAAGAAAAAAATGTTGCGGTACGACAATCAGACCATTCCCGCACATTATTTTACTGAGGAAGAGATAGAGGAAGTGGAAAGACTGATATAACGATAAGCATAAGATCAGGCGGGGTCTTGTGCAAAGCGACTGAACCCCGCAAAATTAACTAATTAAACAAAACTTGATAGAAACCACAGAACCCCCGCTTGATTTTATGCGTGTGTTAGGGTCTGTTTTTTCTTTCTTCAATCGAAAAACATGGAATACTGGTTATCATTATTTGACGGTATGAGTTGCTTGCAAATTGCAGCTAAAGAGCTTGGAATAAGCCCGGATAAATACTATGCAAGCGAAATAGACCAACATGCAATAAAACAAACACAATTAAACTTCCCGGACACAATCCAACTTGGAAGCGTAACGGAATGGAAAACGTGGGATATTGACTGGAGCAAAGTTAGTTTAATTGGTGCGGGTAGTCCGTGCCAGGGATTTAGTTTTGCTGGCAAACAATTAGCTTTTGACGATCCTCGATCAGTTTTGTTTTTTGTATTCATTGATATTTTGAACCATGCACGAAAGTTTAATCCAAACGTGAAGTTTTTACTCGAAAATGTGGACATGAAACGCGAACACATGAATGTGATAAACAACTATTGCGGACTGTTTGCAGTAAATATCAACAGCAACCGTGTTAGCGCACAAAACCGTAACCGCTGGTATTGGTCGAATATCAGAACTAAAAAAGTTGGATTATTTGGCGAAACGCACACAGATATTCCACAACCAAAGGACAGAGGTATTTTATTAAAGGATATACTTGAAAAGGAAGTACCCGAAAAGTATTATTTGAGTGATAAAGTATTTAGCAGAATATCAGGAAGTGATTTTTTTAATGATACGAGAGATATTGAAGGAAAATCAAAATGTATAACAGTAAAAGAATGGGCGCAACGCAATGATGCAAACTACATAAAAGTAGATAAACAATTAAAGCCTAAACCCGACCAACTGAAAGCATCTTGTTTTACTGCTGGTGGAAACTCAGGCGGAAATCATTCGGATATGGATTTAATATGCGTAGCAATGCGAGGACGTGAAGAAGCCGTATTGACACCAAAACGCACTGAATATGGTAAGCAGATAAGTAAAAAGTATGAAGCAAGAGAAATAACCGAACAGCGCAAAAACATACAACAATTGGAGCCACGCACGGACGGAAAAACAAACACGCTTACAAGTGTACAAAATGATAATCTTGTAATGTGTTTAAATGAAAGTAATTCGCAGTCTCAAAGAGTTCAACTTAATGCAGATAAGTCAGTTTGTATTAGCGGTGAAGGTGGAGGAGGTGGAGCAAAAACAGGATTATACAAATTTGAAAACCGTATTCGCAGACTTACACCAACCGAATGCGCTAGATTACAAACCGTTCCTGAATGGTACAAATGGGGTTGTTCCGATACTCAACAATACAGAATGCTCGGCAATGGTTGGACGGTTCAAGTTATCGCACACATTCTTTCTTTTTTAAAATAGACCCTAACGGTGGTGGTATGGTTAGTTGGCGAATAGATACCGGCAACCTATCAATTAGTAATAACTTAAATACGAGAACAAATGATTGAACAACAACAAAGCCCCACATTACCTATACACGGTGTTACCAGCAGTGCTTTACGTCCGAAATGTTTGGATTTGTTTTGCTGTGCTGGTGGTGCAGGAATGGGTTATTATTTGGCTGGATTTGATGTGGTAGGTGTTGATATTGAAATGCAACCAGAATACCCATTTGAATTTATACAAGCCGATGCAATTAAGTATGTAAAAGAACACGGACACGAATTTGATTTTATACACGCTTCGCCACCGTGCCAACACTTTACTAAATACAATAATTGCAGAAAGAACCTTAAAGAAAAGTATGAGGATTTAATTGAACCAACAAGACAAGCATTGATAGAAAGTGGAAAACCTTATGTAATTGAGAATGTTGTTGGAGCACCACTATTAAACCCAATTACTTTATGTGGTTCGATGTTTGGATTAGATGTTCGCAGACACAGGCTTTTTGAAAGCAATATGGATTTGGAACAACCTAAATGCAAACACGAAAATTGGCAACCCAATAGATACCCTGGCGGACGTTCACGAGAAAGAGGGAACGCAAGGGTATTATGTAGAGGAACTATTGAAGTAGGTAGATGGAATATACCTATTGAAACTCAAAAAACTGGAATGGGTATTAATTGGATTTCAAACCTTAGAAAACTAAGTGAGAGTATTCCGCCAGCTTATACAGAATTTATAGGGGATCGTGTGGTTTCCTTGCATTGCTGGTAACGTGCCGAAGGTATGCTTAGTGCCTGATTAAATAGTACAAACTTTCAAAATACATATAAAGATGAAAATATTACAAAACTTAAAAAACGCAATGAAACAGGCATTAAATATACCTGCTGTTATGTGGCGTTACTTCCTTGAAAAGAAGTTGAAATATAAACGAAAACACTGCAAACACGAAAAGGGACAATGGCTTGATGACCATTGCGGTGTGAGTTATCACGAATGTAAAAAATGTGGTGAAATGCTTATGTATTGGTAATGCCACATAACGATTATCTATGCACATGTCTATTTAATTATTTAATAATCAATCATAAAGATTAATCATTTCGGAAAGATATTCGTTTTACTTTCCGAGCAACAAGCAATAAACTATGTCGGGAAACACAAATAAAAAGATTGCATTT
>JAJFVH010000089.1 GCA_021371875.1 Bacteroidales bacterium | reverse complement strand
CGTAGGCATATAATATCGGTAGAAAGACATTTTCACACACATATAGCACCCCGTACGGGGTGCAACAAACGAGGGTGGGCGAATAATTCTACCGATATTAAATCCCTAACGGGATTGTAGGTCGGAATACGGATAATCATTTAATAAAAAAAGTCCTGAAAAACGTTTTCAGGACTTTTTTAAGAAATAAACTTGTTGTTATTTTATCAGGCTTCTTCCGGTCATTTCAACGGGTTTTTCAATACCCAAAATCGTGCAGATAGATGGGGCGACGTCGGCCAGAATGCCGTTTTCAACTTTTGCGGCTTTGTTTTCGGTAACGTAAACAAACGGAACTGGATTCAAAGAGTGGGCTGTGTTGGGTGAACCGTCGGGATTTTCAGCATTATCGGCATTCCCGTGGTCGGCAATGATAATAACTTCGTAGTCGTTTGCTTTGGCAGCATCAACCACTTTACCTATACATTTATCCACGGTTTCCACCGCTTTCACTATCGCTTCATGGACGCCGGTGTGTCCCACCATATCGCCGTTGGCAAAGTTCAGGGCAATGAAATCAAACTTCAGGGTGTTTAATGCCGCAACTAATTTGTCGGCAACTTCGGGGGCGCTCATTTCGGGCTGTAAGTCGTAAGTAGCTACTTTGGGTGAAGGAACGAGGATACGTTCTTCGCCTTCGAACTCACTTTCGCGACCACCGGAGAAGAAGAATGTAACGTGTGCGAATTTTTCGGTTTCGGCAATACGCAATTGTTTTAGTCCAAGACTTGAAACATATTCGCCCAAAGTATTTTGCACATTATCTTTGTCGAACAATACATGCAAACCTTTGAAAGTTGAATCGTAAGGAGTCATGCAGTAATACTCCAATGGCAAGGTATGCATGTCGTATTCGAGCATATCTTCCTGTGTCAACACGATAGTTAGTTCTTTGGCGCGGTCGTTGCGGTAATTGAAGAAAATCACCACGTCGCCGGCTTCAATTTTTGCCAAAGGTTTTCCGGTAGCATCAACAGCAACGATTGGTTTGATAAATTCATCGGTAACACCGGCATCGTACGAAGTTTGCATTGCGGCTGTCATATCCGTTGCATGAGTTCCTTTTCCCTTTACAAT
Source organism: Bacteroidales bacterium (assembly GCA_021371875.1). GTDB lineage: Bacteria > Bacteroidota > Bacteroidia > Bacteroidales > Paludibacteraceae > Paludibacter. The sequence goes on along the minus strand of JAJFVH010000089.1, from coordinate 1,710 downwards.
CAGATCGTAAGCTTCTTTCACGCGCTCCCAACGTTTGTCGCGGTCCATGGCGTAATAACGACCGACAATCGAAGCAATTTTGGTTGTCGAAGTTTTGCTGTAAGTGTCTAACTGTTCGATAAAGCCTTTACCGCTTTTCGGGTCGGTATCGCGGCCGTCCATAAAGCAATGTACATAAGCTTCGGCATTATATTCTTTGGCAATGTCAATCAGTTTGAGTAAATGATCGAGCGAGCTGTGAACGCCGCCATCGGAAACCAATCCGAGGAAGTGAATTTTCTTTTTATTGTCGCGGGCATACGAATAGGCGTTTATTATTTCAGGATTTTTCAAAATGCTGTTGTCGCGGCAGGCGATATTGATTTTTACCAAATCCTGATAAACTACTCGTCCTGCGCCGATGTTCAGGTGACCTACTTCGGAGTTACCCATTTGCCCGTCGGGCAAACCAACGTCCTCGCCCGAAGCAAGTAATTGTGAATTTGGGTAATTTGCCAATAAATAATCCCAGTAAGGAGTTGGCGTATTGTAAATGATATCGGCTTTCGAATGATTGCCTATTCCCCAGCCATCGAGAATCATTAATAATGCTTTTTTACTCATATTTTTTTGATTTATATTGTTTTATACTTCAACTAATACCTTTGTTTTTTGAAGCTGCAAAATTACTCATTTTATTGCATTTTTCATTGGAAAGCCGAGTTGTTTTTCTGTGTTTTTGGTTTGTGTTTTTTAAAAACATTTAAGTCTCATATTTTTTTGTAAATTTGTCAACGTATATTTAATTTCAGAGCAATAAAAAATTAATTAAAACTTTCGAAAATGAAAAAAGTAGTATTAATTCGACACGGTGAAAGCGTATGGAATAAAGAAAACCGATTCACTGGATGGACAGATGTAGATTTGTCAGAAAAAGGAATGCAAGAGGCTATTGACGCAGGTAAAATACTGAAAGAAAAAGGATTCTTTTTCGAAAAGGCATATACTTCTTATCTTAAGAGAGCTGTTAAAACTTTGAACAGTATTTTAGATCAAATGAATTTGGATTGGATTCCGGTTGAAAAATCATGGCGCTTGAATGAGAAGCATTATGGCATGTTACAGGGGCTGAATAAAGCTGAGACTGCTGAAAAATATGGCGACGAACAAGTTCTTATCTGGAGGCGAAGCTATGATGTTCCTCCTACTCCATTGGCAATTGACGATCCTCGGTCGCCATTTGTCGATCCGCGTTACAAAGATGTCGACAAAAAAGACCTTCCCCTCACCGAATCGCTGAAAGAAACAGTCGACCGCATTTTACCCTATTGGGAAAGTGTTATTTTTCCAAGTTTGAAGGACTACGACCAGATATTAGTTGCTGCACATGGCAATAGTCTGCGAGGCATCATCAAACTATTGAAGAATATTTCGGATGAAGATATAATTGGCTTGAATTTGCCGACCGCCATCCCTTATGTGTTCGAATTCGACGATGATTTTAAACTAGTAAACGACTATTTCTTAGGAGACCCTGAAGAAATAAAAAAATTAATGGAAGCCGTTGCTAATCAAGGTAAGAAAAAATAATTATTTTGTTGTTACTTCAAAAAAGCAGTGCAGTTATGTGCTGCTTTTTGGTTAACTTTATAACTTCTAATCAACAAATTATATGTTTATTGTAATTTCTTTTATGGTGGCTGGTGTTGCTGTTGGGTATTTATTCCGCCG
>JAJFVH010000065.1 GCA_021371875.1 Bacteroidales bacterium | reverse complement strand
TGAGCAAACAAATAGTAAAATTGCTAAGATTCAACGTATGGCGCAAGGATATCATAACTTCGATAACCTGAGAGCTGCTATACTCTTTTTCAATGGAAATTTATCCTTGTTTCACACGATTAACGATTAAACCAATTTAATAGAGTTTAAGTAATTGATATTATTTGTTGATGTATTTATTAAAATTGTTGTGTAAGTTGATTTTAATTTGTATATTTATTTCATAATCAATTATATAAAATTATTATGAGATATATCATATTGAATAACAAAGAACGAGAACTATTAGAAAATATCAACAAAACTACTTGTATTATTCCTTTTTGGAACGAAGGTCAACGTCTTTATAATGTATTGGACGAAGTAGTAAAAACTAAAAATATTGCCGAAATTATATGCGTAGATGATGCATCGGAGATAGACAATTCCCTTGAAATACACCAAAAATATCCACGGGTCAAGCTTATCCGCTTGGACCGGAATGTAGGAAAAACGGATGCTATCAGGGAAGGATTAAAATATGCACAAAACAAACTTATTTTGTTGCTCGATGCTGACTTAAGAAATCTGAATCATAAAGAAATTGAAGCGGCTAATGATGCAATTCAGCAAAATTTGGAAGTCGATATGGTTATTTTAAGAAGAATAAATGCGGTTTTTCTCGTCAGGATGGATCGCAGGGACATACTCTTCACCGGCGAACGAATACTTAAGAAAAGAGATCTGGAAGAGATTCTCAGAGGTTCAGTAAAAGGCTGGCAATTGGAGTCGGCCATCAACACATGGATGTACGACCGTAAAAAAGAAGTATATTGGGTACCTCAGTCGGGAATTAATACACACAAACAAGTAAAATGGGGCTTTTTTATCGGCATTAAAAATGACATAAAAACATTTTCGGATATGGTTTTGGCAACCGGCTTGATAAATTACCTGAAACAAATTTTATTTTTTGCCAGGAATCAATTCAAAAAAACAGAAATAAAAACACACAAAAGCCTACAGATAAAGCCAAAGCCTGTATCTTCTTTTAAAAGTGTAACTATTAGAGTCGAAAATAAAATATCAACGAAATTATGTCTTTGACCCGTTTCATCATGCCTACGATTCCTCACGTGCCGGATCACCCAGACTTCCGGCAAAACGTTCGGTTTCTTCAGTGGAGAATGTACGTGCACTTATCAACGACATATCGTTGATGGTTCCTCTTTTGGTAGTTTTGTTCGTCACTGTTACTTCGTTTAGTTGCATTACTTTTTCTTCAAGTTTTATGGTCAGTTGCGTTTCCTTACCCGAAACAAGCATAATGTTGGATATTGTGTTCTCGTTGTAGCCGAGCAACGATGCTTTAACCGAGCAACGCCCAAGAGGAACCGATTTTATTTCAAATGAACCATCTACATTTGAAACATCGGAATGTATCGATTCCATGGCTACAACCTGCACAACAACTCCCGGAAGCGGCGAATCGGTAAATGCATCCAAAACAGTTCCTCTGATAGTTTGTTGTTGTGCTGTAACAAACGAAGCCAATAAACAGAAAAAAACCAAAAGTTTCAATTTTGCTGACATAATCATAATTTTTATTGATTTTATGACACAAAATTAGATGGTAAATATTTCAAATACAATAAAAATAGGATAAAGCTAAAAAACGGGCGACTAACTAAGGATATTAACACACAAGCACAAAACAATAAAAATTACGTAAATCAACTTTATACTTTCTCAAACAATAGTTCCCTGTTTTTTCGGGATACAATGCAGGATTGGTTAATTTATACTGTTGTATTGAAAGTATTTGCTTAAATCGTAATCGTTTTTTAATGTAAAGTATTATTGGAATACTTCAATAATTAATATTTATTTAACACACAATACACACCCATTTAGCAACAATAGGCTTATTTTGTCATTCAATAATTTAAAAATGAAAAAAATGAAAAAGAATGTGCTTATTTATTTGCTCTGTTTTTGGTGTATTGTATTGACAAATAGTTGTAAAAATGAAGTTGATGCCAAAGCTGTTCCCGAAACCGTAAAATTTATGGTTATCTCCGATATTCATTATTTCGATCCTTCGCTGTTTACATTGCCTGCAAACGGCTATTTTCAGACTTACCTCGCATCCGACCGTAAACTGATTATTGAAAGCAGTGCCATACTTCAAAAAGCACTGGATGCTGTGATGGCAGAGAAACCCGATTTTTTGCTTGTAACGGGCGATTTGACGAAAGATGGCGAAAAATTTGATCATCAAAAATTAGCCGGATTATTTAAAATCTTATCCGAAAAAGGAATTAAAGTGCTGGTTATACCCGGTAATCATGATGTTAACAATCTGCAATCGTTCAGTTATCTGCAATCTTCGGAAACAAGAATTGAAAATGTTTCGGCCGCAGAATTTGCGTCTATTTATGCAGACTGCGGATACGAAAACTCATTCGAACGCGATCCGAATTCGTTAAGTTATGTATCGGAACCGGTAAAGGGGGTTTGGGTCTTGGGTATCGACGCGTGTCATTATGCACCCAGCGAAACGGCCGGTAGCATTTCGTCTCAAACGCATACATGGATAAATACAATTATTTCTAAATCGAAGAAGCAAAATAAAATATTGATTCCCATGATGCACCATGGATTGTTGGAACATTTCAACGGACAAAGCACGCTGTTTTCCGAATACGTTATTTCCGACTGGCAAAATGTTTCCACAGCTTTGGCCGATTCGGGCATGAACGTAGTTTTTACAGGTCATTTCCACGCCCAGGATATTGTCAAAAAAACCACCAATGCAGGATTTGTTTTCGATATAGAAACAGGAAGTACCGTGACATCGCCCTGTCCTTATCGCATCGTTACGCTCAATACCGTAAATAAAACCATGAAAATCGTTTCGAAAAAAATTGAAGAAGTTACATATAGTACCATACCTGCGGGAATAGGTTTCCAGCAATATGCCAAAACTTATTTGACTGATGGCATGAAAATAATTTCGTATTATATGCTTAGCACGCCCCCTTACAGCATTCCGGCTGCTTACATCACAGGCTTGCAACTCGATCGTATCATGGCCAATACGTTTATTGCACATTACACCGGCGACGAAACGCCATCAGGTTCGGACAATGCAGATATTCAATCGGTAAATCAAGCCATTCCGAGTCTTGGAGCAGCCGTTCAAAGTGTTTGGTCCGATCCTGCTCCAAAAGACAATGACATAACCATCGATCTTAAAACAGGAATAGCTACAGCCAATTAATAATCTTCGTCGGTCGAGCAATCCCAATAAATCAATCGATATGAACGGAATAGCAATTTGTCCGTTGACTCAAATGTCATCGGATAAGTTGCCATTGTGATTGCAACCAACAAAACAAGATGAACATAACAGGAGTTTTTCCTTAATAAGAAATGTTACGGAACCTTTAAATTCTATATTTCCAAAAAATGAAACACGACAATAATATTTGTTACAATCAACTTAACAAACTTGAAACCTCGTAGAAATACTCCTTACATATTTTTGCACTCAAATTATTAAGGTTGTGCCAATGAAACGATATTTACTTTTTATTTCTTTTTTATTAGTCGGGTTCTTTGTTTTTGGGGTGAATATCGAAGGAGTTGTGCGAGATGCTCAAACCGGCGAACCTTTGATAGGTGCAAGTGTATTTGTAAAAGGACATAAATCTGTTGGTACCACTTCAGGACTTGATGGAAGTTTTATACTTAAAAATGTGAATGCAGTTGAAATTACGCTTGTTTGTAGTTATATCAGTTATCAAACAATAGAAAGAAAAGTAAATATTCCGGTTGAAGGATTACAAAAACTCTCATTAAACCTTGTCTCGTACGGTACTGAACTTCGAGATGTTGTTGTAACAGCTTCGAACAAGACTACCGATATTGGCGTGCGTGCCATCGAACGTTTGTCGTCGAATGTGCTGAATGTAGTGGGAGCGAGGAGTATCGAAATTTCCCCTGATTTAACTGTGGCTAATGTACTTAGTCGTGTTTCGGGCGTAACCATGGAACGTAACAGTTCGGGGGAAGCTGAATATGCCATTTTACGCGGTATGGATAAACGTTATAATATTACCTTGGTAAATAGCGTAAAAATTTCGAGTCCTAACAACAAACAACGTTTCGTTCCACTTAATATTTTCCCCAGCGAATTGCTCGACCGTCTCGAAGTAAGTAAGACCCGTAGCGCCGAAATGGAAGGCGATGCCACCGGCGGCGCTGTGAATATGGTAATGAAAGATGCACCTCACCGCTTTACGTTTACAGTCAATGCATCAATAGGTTATAACACCATGTTTTTCGACCGCAGTTTTACTTCGTTCGATAAAAGCAAAGTAATACAAACAGCTCCTTACGAGCAACATGGCAATACATACGCTGCTACAATGGCCGATTTCAATAATGCCATGAATGCACCTGTCAACTATCAGCCGTCGCCCAATATGGTTACAGGAATTTCGTTGGGTAACAGGTTGTTGAATAAAAAACTCGGTTTTATAGTGGCTGCCAATTACCAAAACCTGTACAAAGGCACTAACTCCACTCATTTCGAAGATGAAATGGTGCAAACTGAAAGTACATTGCGCCTGACCTCCATCAAAGAACGTATCTATTCTGAAAACCAGGTTCAATATGGCATTCATGCAAAACTTGATTATGTTTTTTCGTCACGTCATAAATTGGAATGGTATAATTTTTTGGTAGCTAACAATAATACACAGGTTCGCCAATCCAATTCCACCAATTTTAAATTGTTTTATGAACCCGAAAAAGGAAATCTGGATTTGGCAAATCAAACACGTATGCGTACCACCAATCAACAGATTTTTGCTTCAACGCTTCAGGGTGAACATACTTTGACCGACCAGCTGTTGGTCAATTGGTCTGCAATTTATTCAAAAGCAGGCTTACAACGCCCCGACCAGATATACGTAAACTTAGATAACCTTCGTCAGAATTATGTGGACAATATCAACATTGATGGAGATGGTTCGGAGCGACGCTGGGAACATAATTCCGATCAGGATATTTCGGCGATTGCCAATATAAAATACAGTTTACCAATTGAAAAAGGCAAGTTAAAACTTCAGGCAGGAGGACTTTTTCGGAACAAAAACCGTGATAATTTCTATGTAAAATACACGCTCAAACCTGTTGATACTAACCAGCGCTTTGAAACCATCGACCAGATAAACTGGACGGTATATACACCAAAAGGCAGTGTGGGCCCTTTAACGTACAGCGCTACCGAAATAATTGGAGCAGGATACTTACAGGGCCGTTATGAATTACAGGGTCTGGAAGCTATTGCCGGAGTTCGTGCCGAACACACCAACCAGGGTTATCACATGTTTTATCCCAATGCTGGCGAATCGGCCGATGGCAGTCAGATTTATACAGATATTTTACCAAATATACAGTTTAAATATTCACCACATGATAAAATAAACTGGCGCGCAAGTTATTACCGGTCGGTAAACAGACCCGGTTATTTCGAAATTGTACCTTATCAAACGCATGAAGAAGAATATACCGAATACGGCAATAAAAATCTGAAACGTACCACGATAGACAATGTGGATATACGTTGGGAATATTTTCCTAAAGTAATGGATCAGCTATTAATCGGTGCATTTTTCAAAAACATAAATTCACCCATTGAGTTTGCCTATTTTTCGGTCAACCAACGTCAATCGGGTTATGGACTGCAGAATCTGGGTAATGCACAAAACTTTGGGCTGGAAGTGGATATAATCAAATATATTCGTATGTTGGGAGTGAAAGCCAATTACACTTACACACATTCGGCCATAACCACTTCCAAAGTGTATTACGGCAAGGACGAAAATGGAAATACAAAAACACTTTCAGTTGACCAAACTCGTCCATTGGTAGGCCAGGCGGCTCATGTCGCCAATATATCGTTGCTTATCAAAGATGTAAATCATGGGTGGGATGGACAGCTTTCGGCTTCGTACACCGGCGATAAAATTGTGATTGCTTCCCGCTTTCTCGATTCCGACTATTGGGAAAAAGGGTCGGTTCAGCTGGATGCTTCAGTGGAAAAGAAATTCACGAACGGTTTGTCTGTTTTTGTAAAGGCAAATAATTTATTGAACACGCCTAACACTCAGTTTATAAAAACACATAATACCTATAACGATCAATTCCCCTTACAATCGTCCGAAAACGGAGAAACGCTTATTCGTGAAGAATATTATAAGCAATCGTTTTTGATTGG